>CAYHCR010000016.1:0-13910 GCA_964354895.1 uncultured Myxococcales bacterium
CTCGTGGCATAGCCGTCGAGCATGCCGGTCGTCAGCGAAGGCATCATGTCGGTCGCCGAGATCACGACCGGCTGGAAGCCAGCGAGCTTCCACCCCTCGGCGCTCGCCGGATCGCCCGACCACGCGAAGAGCTTCTTGCCCTTCGCCTCGGCCGGCGTGCGGACCGGCTCCTTGAAGAAGAATTGCGCCCAGCCGGTGTCGCCCCACGCGAGCACGACGAAGCCCTTCGCCTCGAGCTTCGCCTCGAGCCGCGGCGCCATGCGCTCCATGACGTAGGCGAGCTCCGCCTCGTTGGTGCACAGGCCCGGCATGCCGACCGCCTGGGGCGCGGCGTCGATGTCGTGCAGCCCGATCACGGTGATCGCCGCGGCCTGGAGCTGGCCGATCCGCATCTTGCGGACCATGTCGCCCTCGTTGCCGGCCACGCCACCCGCGAAGATCTTCAGGTCGACGTCGCCGTTGCTCTCGGTCCGCCAGCGGTTGCCGAGCTCCTTGAGCAGGTTGTGCCAGGCCGAGCCGTCCGGCGCGAGCGTGCCGAGCTTCACCTTGACCTTGCCGGCAGCGGCGACGCCCGGCAGCAGGGCGACGAGCACGGCGAGCATCGCCGCGAGACGGGAGAAACCACGCATGTTGTCTCACTCCTCGAGGAACAGATCGCCCTTCGCCGCGAGCAGCCGACGGGCTTTTTCCTGGGCGATCAGGTTGACGAGCCGATGCTCGGGCGCGCTGTCCGCGTCGAACGCGAGCGCACGATCGAGCTGCTCGTGGAAGCACTTCTTGTCCTGGTCCTGCACGCAGACGTTCTCGGCCCACGTCACGTAGACGCCGATCTTCCGGCCGCCCGTCAGCGCGACGACGCGGTCGAGGTGCTCCTGCGCGCGCTTGCGGCTGCCGCCGGTCGCCTCGCCCCGGGCCGTGTCGTACGTGACGTAGAACTCGTGGATCGCGCCGTCGCCCCAGTCGGGATCGAGCGCGAGCGCCTTCGCCATGAGCGCCTCGGCGACCGGCTGATCGCCCACGACCCGCAGGTCGTCCTTGCTGAGCGAGATCTGCGAGAACCACGCGGCGGCGGTCCAATAGAGCAGCGGCACGTCGTCGGGCGGGTCGTCCACCCGATCGAGCAGCTCTGCGCGCTCCGCGGGCGTCCCGGCGATCCCGGCCGCAAAGCCCGTGTACTCCTCCTCGAGCCCGCGCAGCCCGTAGAGGCGCGCGCGCTTGAGCAGCCTCTTCGCGCGCGCCCGCAGCTCCGTGGCGCGCGCCGGGTCCTTCTCGTCCTGCCGCTCCGCTTCCCGCACGACGAAGGCGACCGCGTACTGGGTGAAGCCGCTCGTCGCCGCGAGGAGCAGCCCTTCGTGCTCCGGATCGTCCGCGAGCAACGTCTCGATCAGCATCAGCCCGAACGGCACCGCCTCGCCGACGAACTCGATGTCGTCCTGCGCGCCGAAGCCGCCGCCTTCGCCCGAGGTGATCGCGCTGCCGATGATCCCCGCGCAGCCGGGGCCGGAGGAGATCAGCAGCGCGGCTGCGACGAGGCTGGCGGGGCGCTTGGACAAGGGGGCAAAGGTAGTGGCGCCACAGTCAGGAGCGCAACCCTCGGCGCTCCTCTTTTGGAGTACGGGGGGGCGTCGTGACACGCGCATGATACGGAGCTGTCGTGGCCGACGCCTTCGAGAACCGCCTCAGGAAGATCCTCCCGCAGCGCCGCCGGTGGGCCGCGGCTCGTCGCCTGACCGCGTTCCGCGTCTACGACGGCGACATCCCCGAGTACGGCTTCGCGCTCGACGAGTACGCCGGCCGCCCGCACCTCTCCGAGTTCGTCCGCCGCGGGGGCCTCGGGTTCTCGCGCTCCGGCGAGCGGCGGGCCGAGGTCGTGGCGGCCGTCGCGAAGCTGTACGGCGTGACGCCCGAGCAGGTCCCGCTCAAGCAGCGCATGCCGAAGGTCTGGGGCGAGGAGCAGTACGAGAAGCGCGCGGCCGTCGGCGAGAAGCTCGTCGTCGAAGAGGACGGCACGAAGCTGCTGGTGAACCTCACCGACTACCTGGACACCGGGCTCTTCCTCGACCACCGGGAGACGCGGCTGCGCGTGCGCGAGGAGGCCCGCGGCAAGCGGCTGCTGAACCTCTTCTGTTACACCGGCGCCTTCACCGCTCACGCGGCGACGCACGGCGCGACCGGCTCGGTCTCGGTCGATCTCTCCAACACCTACCTGGCCTGGGCGAAGGAGAACCTCGCGGTGAATGGCGTCGGGAGCCGCGGCCACGAGCTCGTGCGCGCCGACGCCTCGGCGTGGGTGCACGAGAGCGCGCCTTCGTTCTGCGACGTCGCGATCGTCGATCCGCCGAGCCACTCGCGCTCCGCGGCGATGGACGGCAGCTGGGACGTACAGCGCGATCACGTCGAGCTGCTCAAGGGCACGCTGCGCCACCTGCGGCCGGCGTTCCTGCTCTATTTTTCGACGAATTTCCGGGGCTTTCAGCTCGGCTCCGCGGTGCGTTCGCTCGCGAAGGTGGAAGAGACGACGCCCTCTTCGATCCCCGAGGACGTGCGCGACAAGGCGATCCACCGCTGCTTCCGGCTGACGCCGCTGCGCTGACCCAGGCGCCTGCGTCCGATCGGGGCGCGCGGATGTAGGCGCTTGCCGCATCTTTGCGAAGCGCCCGCTCGGCCCTACCATCAGGGAACCTCGGCCACTCGTCTGCGGTCGATCCCTTCGATCCTTCCCCCTCTGGAGGCAGCCTGATGAACCGCCACGTCGTCGTCGCGTCGGTCACCCTCGCCTTCGCAGCGCTCGCGCTCGCGTGCGCCGAGCCCGCGCCGCCCGAGAAGAGCGCGCCGCCCGTCGATGCGCCGCACGCCGCCGCGCTCGCCGCCGCCGAGGACGTCACGCCGGAGCAGGCGTGGGACGTCGGCCGCGCCTACTGGCAGCTGCGCGACTTCGACGGCGCGTACATCGCCTTCGCCCGCGCGGCGAAGGAGAACGCCTTCGCGCACACGTGGGCCGCCGAAGCCGCGATGCGTCGCGGCGACGACGAGCTCGCGCTCCGTCACGCCGAGCAGATCCCGGACAAGGGCTCGCGCCTCTTCGTCGAGGGCCTCGTCTACTCGCGGCTCGGCGATCAGGTGACCGCGCGCGCCCGCTACACCGACCTGCTCCCGCTCGATCCGCACGACGCCGCGATCTGGAACAACCTCGGCACGACCTACTACCTGGAGCGCGATTTCGATGGCGCCTGGGCGATGACGGAGGCGGTGCTGAAGCTGCCGAACGTCACCGATCTCTCGCGCTCGATCGCGCTGTCGAACCTCGCGGAGCTGCTCATGCTCGAGGGCGACTACGCGGCGTCGGCGACCTACCTCGAAGCGGCGGCAGAGCTGACCCCCGAGGAGGCGCACCCGTACTTCGGCCAGGCGATCCTCGCGGATCTGCGGGGCCAGACGGTCGAGGCGCTCTTCCTCATGGAGACCGGCCTCTCGCTCGATCCCGACGGCGAGACGCGCTTCGCCACGGTCTTCGCGTACACCGAGCAGGCCGCGCACTTCGACGGCCTGCAGCGCGAGGCGGCGGGGCAGTTCGAGCGGGCGCGCTCGACGTTCTCCGCGCTCGTCTCGCTGCGCGATGTCCGGCCGGAATTCGAGGCGGCGGCGCGCGCACACCTGCAGGCGCTCCCGGCCGCGGGAGAAGCGGAGCCGACGTTCCTGCTGCCGGCCGCCTTCGCGCCGGTCGCCGCGCCGTCGTTCCGCTGATCGTCGGTACCGTTCGCAGCACCGCCGTTCGCAGCACCGCCGTTCGCAGCACCGCGGCCCGTCCGGCTCGTCCGGGCGGGCCGTGTGCGTCTTGCCGGCGGGCAGCGCGTGCCGCAGGATCCGACGCCTGATGTCCGATCACCCGCCGAAGCGACACGACGAGCTGCGCGGTCGCTCCGTCGAGATCCTCGACGCGATCGTGAAGGACTTCATCGCCACGGGCGAGCCGGTCGGCTCCCAATCGATCGCGCCGCGCTGCGAGGTCTCCCCGGCGACCGTGCGCTCCGTGATGGCGGACCTCGAGGAGCAGGGCTACCTCGAGAAGCCGCACACCTCTGCCGGCCGCGTCCCGACCGACCGCGCCTACCGGCTCTACGTCGACTCGCTCGTGAAGATCCGCCACCCGTCGCCGCGCGAGGTCGAGCGGATCGATCGCACGCTCGCGCCCCCCGGCGGCGCGCTCGACGAGCTCATCCCGAACGCCGGCCGCGTGCTCTCCGAGCTCTCGCACCACGCGGCCGTCATCGTCGCGCCCGGCTTCGAGAAGACCGTGCTCTCGCGCATCGAGTTCGTGAAGCTGCGCGAAGATCGCGTGCTCGCCGTGCTCGTGACGAGCGCCGGCCTCGTCCAGAACCGGCTGATCGCGCTCGATTTCCCGGTCGGGCGCGAGGAGCTCGAGCAGGCCGCGAACCGCCTGACGGAGCTGCTCGGGACCGGCGCCTCGCTCGATCAGCTCCTCGTGCGGATGCGCGCGGAGCTCACCGAGGAGCGGACGGCCTACGACGCCCTCTCCCGCAAGATCCGCGAGCTCGGCGAGCGGGCCGCCGCGCCGACCGAGCAGCAGCAGCGCGTCGTCGTCGCAGGGGAGCAGAGCTTCCTCGACGAGCCCGCGTTCATCGCGGACGTGACGCGGATGAAGAAGCTCTTCCAGGACCTCGCCCAGAAGGATCGCCTGCTGCAGGTGCTCGTGCGCGCCGCGGACTCGCGCGAGGTGACGATCTTCATCGGCGCCGAGAGTGAGTTCTCCGGGAGCGCCGGGATCTCGCTCGTCGCCGCGCCCTACCAGACGCCGGACGGCGTCACCGGCGCCCTCGCGGTCATCGGCCCGACGCGTATGAACTACGGCCGCGTCATCGCGCTCGTGGAGTACACCGCGCGCGCGGTCTCCCGCACGCTCGACATCTGAGCGTCGGCCGGCGCACTTGCGACACTTCCGCGCCGCGGACGACGGCGGTCGCGCCCGCTCCGATCGCCCCCTCCAGCTGCGCTACTTCTCCATCGCCCGCACCAGCGGCAACACGCCGGCGAACGTGCCGAGCGTGACGCTCGGGACCGGCCCCTCGTCCCCCGCGTCCGCGACGTGGCGCCGCGTGACGCTGCGCGCGGAGACGACGTCGAGGCGCTCGCGGTACTCCGGCGGGACGTACGTGCCGTACGCGGCCCAGACGTCGAGCGCGCCGACCTCCTGCGCGACCGCGATGTCCTTCTTGCGATTGTCCCCGACGAAGATCGTCTCCTCGGGGCGGACACGCAGGACTTCACACATCGCGCGATAGCCGCGCGGATCCGGCTTCTCGTGCGCCCGCGGCAGCTCGTGCACGGGGATCTCGAGCCGGTAGCGCCCCTCCTCCTCGCGCCGCCGGATCGCGTCTGCGACGCCGCTGTCGGGGAACGGATAGCCCGGCATGCAGAAGACGGCCTCGAGCAGCGCGGTCAGCCCCAGCTGGCGGAGCCGCTGCTCGGCGGCGTTGCGCGGCGCGTCCGTCAGCACGACCACGCGCACGCCCTCCTCCCGGAGCGCCTGCAGCGTCTCCAGCACGGTAGGAAAGGGGCGCAGGTAGCGCCGCCGCTGGCGCGAGAACGCCTCCCGCGCCGGGTCGATCACGAGCCGATCGAACGACGCGAAGTCGCCGGCGTAGGGCGCGAAGAGCTCCGACTCCTGCACCGCGTACGGGTACTCGTTGCTGCCATGCTGCTCGTAGACCTTCTTGAGCGCCTGCACGACCTTGATGCGCGGCTCGCCGGTCGTCTGCACGAGCGAAGCGACGAGCGCGTCGAGGGCGGGGACGATGAAGTCGACCCACAAGCAGAGGGTCCCGTCCAGATCCGTCACGAGCAGCATCGCGCCTCCCGTGCAGCTCAGCGCCTCGTGGGCGGCTTGGTCGCGAACGCGAACGCCGGCTCGCTCGCGATGCTGCGGGTCGTCGTCACGCCGTCGAGCCGCGCGGCCAGCAGCGCGTCGGCCGCGCGCACGATCCGCTCGGGATCCCGCACGCCCTTCTTGAGCCGGGCCGGGAGCTGCGCTGCGCCGACGCGCGCGCCGACGATCGCGCCGGCCATCGCGCTGACCGCGTCCACGTCGCCGCCGGCGCGGATCGCCGCCTCGCACGCGACGCGCAGATCGCCGTCGGCCCGCAGCGCGCAGTGCAGCGCGAAGCCGACGCTCGGCAGCACGAAGGTCGAGATCCCGGGCTGCGGGCGATCGCCCGCGGAGAGCCCGAGGCGCGAGAGCTGGATCGCGGCCGCCTCGCTGGAGACGGAGAGCAGCTCCTCGACCGTCGCCAGGTCGTCGCCGATCCCGCGGTCGAGCTGCCGCGCCGCCTCGGCCGCATGGCGCACGCACTCGCGCGACGAGCGGCCGCCCGCGAGCTGGAACGCCACCGCGGCGCCGATCGCCGCCGCGCCCGCCGCTGCGCGCGGATCCTTGTGGGTGATCACGGCGATCATCTGCGCGTCGCGCGGCAGCTTGCGCGGCTCGAAGGCGCACCAGAGACCGAGCGCGATCGATCGCACCGCAGGCCCGTTCCCCGCGCGGCCGGTCGGCGCCCCCGCGGTGTTCCACGGCTGGCCCTGCTCGAGCTTCTCCATCGCCTCGCGCAGCGCGCGGCCCGCCACCGGGATCTCGCCGCTCGTCCACGCGTGCTGGATGCGCCGCGCGATGTCCGCGCCGTCGAGGCTCGCCCGCCCGGCGAACGCCTCCGCGACCGCGAGCGCGCACGCCGTGCCCTCGCCCCACTGGCCCTTCGCGAGCTTTCCGCCGCGAGGCCTCGCGGCGAAGTCCTCGGTGAGCTGGGCCCGCGCGCACGATCCCGGCGGCAGCCCCTCGAAGGGCAGGCCGAGCGCGTCGCCGATGGCGACGCCGAGCAGCGCGCCGCGAAAGCGATCGCGCAGCATCTCTCGGGAGAGCTGGGTCACGTGGCGGTGACCCTAGCGACGGACGCACGACGACGCGACGGCCTCGATCGAGTCATCCACAGCCGAATGGCCGTTCAGCGGCCGACCGGACAGGCGCCCGCCGGCCCGAGCAGCTCGATGCGGCCGCCGGGCGCAGCGGGCTCGAGCGTACCGCGCCCCGCGAGCCACGCCGCGAGCGCGTCGCGCAGCAGGGGCCGATCTTCGAGGATCTTCACGCGCCCCTTCGGGAGCCGCCCGATCACCTTCTCGAGGCCCGAGCCGCCGCTCGCCAGGTAGTCGTTCGTCGCGACGAGGTACGTCGCCGCCGGGTCGATCGGCGCGCCGCGGACCTTCACGTCGGCGAGCCGGACCCGGTCGTACGGGGTCACCTCGCCGTCACCGTCGACGTCCTTCGTCGCGCAGCCCTGCGGGGGCCGGGGATCGAGGCGCAACTTCACGTTTGCGACCTGCATGCCGCCGTGTACGCCGGTCGTCGCGACGCGCAGCAGTTCGCGCAGCTCTGCGCCGTTGAGCTCGAGGAGGGCGAGCCGGTTGTCGAACGGGATGAGCTCGAAGAGGTGTCCGTACGAGAGCGGCCCCGCCGGCAGATCGACGCGCAGGCCGCCGGACTTCGTGATCGCGAGATCCGCCTCCGGCACCGCGTCGAGCATCGCGTCGACCACGAGCGAGCCGATCTCGCTCTCGCCCTGGTAGTCGCGCACGAGGCGCCGGGAGACCGAGCAGCCGATGGGCGCGGCGGCGATCTTCGCGACGTTCGCGACGAGCGGCGCCAGTCGCGCGGTCATCGCCGGATCGGCCCGCATCACCGCGCCGCGGAACTGCGCGGGCCCCAGCGCGCCCTCCGTGCCGCGCGTCGGATCGCATCGATCCGTGCCGATCGCGTGCTGATCGCAGACCTCCTGCGCGGCGCGCAGCTTTGCCGTGCCCGGGCGCGGCTTGCGCGTCACGGGATCGATGGCGAGCTCGAGCCACGCGAAGGAGCGACCGTAGGAGCCGGTCTGGAGCACCGGGATCCCTCCGACGCGCGCCTCGACGACCTGGTGCGTGTGGCCGCCGAACGCCGCGTCGATCGCGCCGTCCGGCAGCGCCCGCACCAGCTCGAGCAGCTCCCCCTGACACGGCCCCTCGCGGCAGCTCGCGCCGACGTGCGCGACGAGCAGCACCACGTCCGCCCCCTCCGCGCGGAGCCTCCTCGCCTCGATCGTCGCCGCCGGCGCGGGCGGCAGGAACGTCAGGCCGCGCACGTTGGTGGCGAGCGTCGTCGCCGGCGTGTCGGGCGTCGCGACCCCGACGATCCCGATCTTGAGCCCGCGCCGCTCGAGCAGCACCGAGCCGCGCAGCCAGGCGGGTCGAAGCCCGCTCTCCCGCTCGATCACGTTCGCCGCGAGCAGCGGGAAGCGCGCCTGCTTCGCCCGCGCCTTGAGCGCGCCGAGCGGATCATCGTCCTCGTGCTGCGCATACGACTCGGGCCCCACCGGACCGAAGTCGAACTCGTGGTTGCCGAGCGCGGAGGCGTCGTACCCGATCGCGTTGTAGCCCTCGATGACGGCCTCGCCCTCCGAGAGGTTGCTGACGAGCGTGCCCTGGAAGAGATCGCCGCCGTCGAGCAGCACCACGCGATCGGGGTGCTGCTCACGCAACCGCGCGACGTAGGTCGAGAGCAGCGCGAGGCCGCCGACGTGCACGTTCGCGCCGTCCCGACGCAGCTCGTCGTGGCCCGCGAGGTAGCCGTGCAGATCGGTCGAGGCGACCACGACCAGCGTCTCGTCCGGCAGCGCGGAAGGCGGGGGCGGCGCTGCGGCGTCGATGGATACAGGAGTGACGCAGGCGGGCGCGATCGCGACCACCATCGCCACGAGCTCGAGCCAGCGCTTCGCCGCCATCGGGCCGACGTTAGCGTCCGCCCCGGTGGCCCGGAAGTTTCAGGCCGCCGCCACGGCGTCGGGCGCCCTCGCCTTGTTTCGCCAGACGAAGAAGAGCGTGAGGCCGAGCAGGAAGAGCCCGCTCGCGATCGTCTGCGAGGTCGACAGCAGCACCGGGTCTGCCTCCGGGATCCGCAGGAGCATGCCGCGGCCCCAGTCGCCGCGGAACGTCTCGATGGAGAGCCGCAGGACGGAGTAGGCCATCAGCCACATCGCGAGGATCTGGCCGTGGAATTTCTTGCGCGGTCGGTACCAGGTCAGCAGCAGGAACAGGATCAGCTCGCCGCCGCCCTCGTAGACCTGCGTCGGATGGAGCGCCTGCGTGACCCCGTGCTCCGCGATGTAGGCGCTCGCCTCACCGCCGCGCCGCGCCATGTCGGAGTGGGCGAGCGCGCCCGGCGGGTACTGGATGCCGAGCAGGAAGCCCGGATCATGGCAGACCTTGCCCCAGCAGCAGCCGGCCGCGATGCAGCCCATGCGGCCGAAGAAGTGACCGAGCGCCAGCGTGGGGATCACGATGTCCGCGAGCTCCGGGAAAGCGACCTTGTGGCGCCGCGCCCAGACGAACGAGGCGATCGTCGCGCCGATGAAGCCGCCGAAGAACACCAGTCCGCCGGTCCAGATCTTGAGGATGTTCTCCGGGTGCGCGCGGTAGCCGGTCGGCCCGTCCCAGTTGACGATGATGAAGAGCACGCGCGAGCCGACCATCGACCAGATCAGGATGTTGAACGCGAGGTCGAAGATCTGCTCCTTCTTCGCGAAGCCCGTGCGCTCCGCCTCACGCCCCGACAGGTGGATCGCCGCGATGAACCCCAGCGCGATCATCAGGCCATACGTGTGCAGCGGGAGCGGCTGCGCCTCGAGCGGCAGCACCTTGTTGTGCACGATCCAGGCGCCGAGCGCCGCCGCACCCGCAAAGGTGATCGCCGGCCAGCCGAAGCGCCCCATCGGGCTCTCGTCGCCCCGCTGGTAGATCATCCACGCCGCCACGCCCGCCGCGACGACCGCGAGGACGTAGGCGAGCACGGCGAGGACGTCAGCCGACAGGCTCCAGGGCAGCAGCAGCGGGTGCATCAGGCTCTCCGTTTCGTCAGGCGACGTTCGCGGGGGAACCGGCGAGCGTCGTCGGATCCTTCCCGGCGGGCTCCACCGGGGTGCGCTTGTACAGCAGGGTCTCGGCGAGCATCAACGCCACACCGGCGGTGATCGCGACGTCCGCGACGTTGAAGGTCGGCCAGTGCAGCGACGGATCGTTCTTCCAGTGCCAGTCGATGAAGTCGATCACGTAGCCGCGCGCGATCCGATCCATCCAGTTGCCCAGCGCGCCGCCTAGCACGAGCGAGAGCGCGATCTGCAGCAACCGCTGCTCGTCCGCGAGCTTGCGGAAGAACGCGAGGATGAAGCCGATCGCGACCAAGCTGATCACGTGGAAGAGCGGCACGCGCACGGCGTCCGGCAGGCGGCCCATGACGCCCCACGCGGCGCCCGGGTTCTCGACGTACTTGAAGCTCCAGTGATCCTTCCAGACGATCACCGGCCGATCGCGCTTGAGCTCGAGGTCCCGCTCCGTGAAGAAGCCCGTGACGAGCCCCACCGGGCCGGTCAGCTCCGCGAGCTCGTGCGCGCGCGTGAGCCGATCGACGGCCCACAGCTTCGTCGCCTGGTCCGCGATCAGCGCGAACAGGGCGATCCCCACGAGCGAGAGCCAGCGACCCTTCACCCCTCCACCGCCTCGGTGCACTTCACGCAGAGCTCGGGGTGCTCGGCGTGCGTGCCGACCTGCTCCGAGAAGCTCCAGCAGCGGACACACTTGCTGCCGCGCGCGAGCTCGACCTCGGCGGCGAGCGGCGCCTCCGTGGGGACGAGCTCCACCTGCGACACGATGAGCAGCTCGGCCAGGAGCACCTCGTCGGCCTTCGTCAGCGTCCCGGGCGCCCCGCGCAGCACGACGCGCGCCTCGAGCGCCTTGCCGATCTTCTTGTCCCGCCGCGCCTCCTCGAGCCGCCCGAGCGCGAGCGCTCGCGCGGGCAGCAGCCGCTCGACGAGCGCCTCGCCCGCCGCGACGTCGGCCTGCGCGCCCTCGCTCCACGCCGTCGGCAGCCCCGCGAGGAAGACCGCGGAGACCTTCTCGCCGGGCAGGTGCTCGAACGCCTCCTCCGCGGTGAACGAGAGCACCGGCGCGAGCAGCCGGCAGAGCTCGCGCGCGACGAGATAGAGCACCGTCTGCGTCGCCCGGCGGGGCTGGCCGCCGACCTTGCCCGTGTAGAGCAGGTCCTTGCGGGCGTCGAGGTAGAAGGCGGAGAGCTCTGCGGCGCAGAAGTCGACCGTCGCCTTGCTCACGAGGTGGAATTCGTAGTCGTCGTACGCCTTGCGGACCTTCGCGATGCAGGTCTGCAGCTTCGCGTACGCCCACGCGTCGAGCGGCGGCAGATCGGCCGGCTTCACGAGGTCCCGGGCCGGATCGAAGCCGCCGAGGTTGCCGAGGCAGTAGCGCAGCGTGTTGCGGATGCGGAAGTAGCTGTCGGCGAGCTGGCCGAAGATCTTCTCCGAGGTCCGGATGTCGTCGCGGTAGTCCTCGCTCGCGACCCAGAGCCGCATGATCTCGGCGCCGTACCTGGTGATGAGCACGTTGGGATCGACGTAATTGCCGAGCTTCTTGCTGATCTTTTTCCCCTCGCCGTCCACGACGAAGCCGTGCGTCAGGCACGCCTTGTACGGCGACGCGTCGTGCGTGCCGACGCTGCAGAGCAGCGACGAGTGGAACCAGCCGCGGTGCTGATCGGAGCCCTCGAGGTAGAGATCGACCGGCAGGCCGAGCGTCGGATCCTTCTCGCACACGGCCGCAAAGCTGACGCCCGAGTCGAACCAGACGTCGAGGATGTCGGTCTCCTTGCGGAAGTTCCCCTTCCCGCAGCCCTTGCAGACGTAGCCGGCCGGCAGGAACTCCTGCGCCTCGCGCGCATACCAGGCGTTGCCGCCCTCCTGCTCGACGAGCGCCGCTGCCTTCTCGAAGATCTCCGGCTCCATCGCGACGGCGTCGCAGCCCTCGCAGTACAGCACCGTGATCGGCACGCCCCAGCTGCGCTGGCGCGACACGCACCAGTCGGGCCGGTTCTCGAGCATGCCCGTGATGCGGTCCTCGCCCCAGCGCGGGATCCACTGCACGCCCTTGAGCGCCTCGAGCGCCCGCTTGCGCAGGTCGTTGGTCTCCATCGAGAGGAACCACTGGTCCGTCGCGCGGAAGATCACCGGGTGCGAGCAGCGCCAGCAGTGCGGATAGCTGTGCGACAGCTTGCCGTCGTGCAGCAGGTGGCCGCTCTGCCGCAGCAGCTGGATGATCTCGGCGTTCGCCGCGAAGATCTCCTTCCCCTGCAGCGCTTCCCCCGCGCGATCCGTGAAGCGACCGGCGTCATCCACCGGGTTGAGCACCTCGAGGCCGTAGCGGTTGCCGACGACGTAGTCCTCGTGGCCGTGTCCCGGCGCGGTGTGCACGAGCCCCGAGCCCTGCTCGAGCGTGACGTGCGTGCCCAGGATCGTGACGCACTCGCGGTCGAGGAAGGGGTGCGCATACCTCACGTGCTCGAGCTCGCGCCCCTCGAACCAGGTCAAGATCCGCGAAGGATCCGTCAGCGTCGCCGCCGAGAGATCGGCACCGGCGATCTTCACGTCCTTCACGACGAGGTGGTCGGGCGCCACGTCATGCAGCACCGCAGGCAGGAGCTCCTTGGCGACCACGATCACGCGCCCCGGCGTCAGCTCGTAGGCGGCGTACTCGAAGTCCGGGTGCGCGCTCACGGCGAGGTTCGCGGGCAACGTCCAAGGGGTCGTCGTCCAGATCACCAGATCGACGCGCTTGCCCGCGAGCGCCGGCCGCTTCGCCGCGAGGTCCTTCGTCTGAAAGCCGACGTAGACGGTCGGCGAGACGTGCTCGGCGTACTCGACCTCCGCCTCGGCGAGCGCGGTGCGGCAGTGCGTGCACCAGTGCACCGGCTTCTTGCCGCGGTAGAGCGAGCCGCGGGCGGCGAAGGCGCCGAGCTCCCGCACGATCGCCGCTTCGTAGTCGAAGCTCATCGTGAGGTAGGGCTTCTCCCACCGCGCGAAGACCCCGAGCCGCTGGAACTGGCTGCGCTGCGCGTCGACCCACTCCGTCGCGTAGGCGCGGCACGCGTCGCGGATCTGCATCTTCGTGAGCTCGCGCTTCCTGCTGCCGAGCTTCTTGTCGACCTGCAGCTCGATCGGGAGGCCGTGGCAGTCCCAGCCCGGCACGAAGTGGCAGAGGTGCCCGTCCATGGACTTCGCCTTGACGACGATGTCCTTGAGCACCTTGTTGAGCATGTGGCCCTGGTGGATGTTGCCGTTCGCGTACGGCGGCCCATCGTGCAGCACGAAGCGCGGCTTGCCGGCGTTGTGCGCGAGCAGCTGCTCGTAGACCTTCGCGTCCGCCCACCTCTGCAGCTGGACGGGCTCGCGCTGGGCGAGGTTCGCCTTCATCGGGAAGGCGGTCTCCGGCAGCCGGAGGGTCTTCTTGTAGTCGCGGGGCTCGGCCATGTTCGGGCCTCGTTCTCGCGCGGACGTCCGCGGAAAAGGGGCGGAACTTGTAACGCCTCCGCGCCGTTGCGTCGAGCGCGCGGGCCGCCGTCAGGGGGTCGTCAGCGGCGTGAGCGCAGGCAGCGACACGGGCCCGACGAAGCCGCGCACCAGCCGATCCTCCGCGCCGTAGACGAACGTCGCGGGCACCGCCGCGCCGAGGCCGAGCGCCAGCGCCGCCTCCGGGGCGAGTCGCGCGCTCGGGAGCCCCGGCGCGAGCGCGGCGTGCGCCTTTTCGATCTCCTCGGGGGTGCCGTCCACCGCCAGCATCAGCACCGTGATCTCCGGCCGCTGCGCCGCGAGCGCCGCGAGCGCCGGCAGCTCGTCGCGGCACGGCTTGCACCATGGCGCCCAGAGGTTCACCACGCGCAGCCGCCCCGGCGCGAGCAGCGCCTGCATCGCGGGCCGCGACCCGGGCTCCACCGCCGCGAGCAGCTCTGCTGGTTTGGGCGGCGACCAGTC
>CAYHCR010000017.1:0-13903 GCA_964354895.1 uncultured Myxococcales bacterium
TACAGCGTGGCCGTCGAGTTGGCCATGTCCGGCGCGTCGACGTTGAAGGCCGCGATGGGGTTGCCATCGGCCTCGATGAACTTCGTCTTGCCGTACAGCGCGCCCTTCGTGCCCGGGAAGTCGCCGTCGGGATCGAAGAAGAAGACGTCCCAGCCGCAGACGTTGCCGTTGTTCGTGCAGGCAGCCGCGTCCTTCGTGCAGCTGGCCGTGCCCGCGTCGAGATCCGTCTGGACCGCGCCGAAGAGCAGCGGGCCCGAGGCCTCCATCGCGGGAGCCGCGTCGCCACGGGCGCAGGTCTCGACGCCGTAGCAGAGGTTGTCCGTCGCGCAGAACGCCGACTGCGCGTAGCAGTCAGCGACCGAGGTGCAGACCGGACGGCAATCGCCGTTCGCGTCCGGGCCCTCGCCGTCGGGGCACGTGCCGCCGCCGCCGAAGCCACCCTCGCCGCCGCCAGTGCCACCCTCGCCGCCGTCGCAGGACTCGGCGCAGCCGGCCGAGTCACCACCGGGGCAGCAGAGCAGCCCGTCGGTGCACTCGTCGCCGTTGGGGCAGGGGATCTCGCACGCGGCCGCAGCCACGTCGCAAACCTCACCGGCCTCCGTGTCGCAATCCTCGTCCGTCTCGCAGGTCGCGACGTCGTCACAGGCGACCGAGCCAAGGGCCAGCGTCGCAGCCGCGCCGATCGAAATCAGGTACCACTTCGTGTTCTTCATGTGTTCGTTCTCCTCCCGGGATGAACCGCGGCGGCGATCTAGCAGGGCCACCGCGGTGATGCAACCTTCCTGAAGGCGTCTCCCCGGCCACCCCGGTGGAACCCGCCCCGCTCCAAAACTGGTGCCGAACGCCCCCGACGCCGTGCTGGCCCTCAGGGGTTCGTCCCCTCCTCCGGCGCTTCGCAGCGCGCTGCGTTCACGAGGCACTGCCCCGACGAAGCACAGCACGTGCGCCCCTCTTCGCAACCGTCCTCACAGCCGACGGCGACACAGACTCGATCCTCTGCGTGGCAGGCCGTCCCGGCAGGGCACTGATCGTCCTCCGGACGACAGGCGCACCACCCGGACTCCGGGTCGCAGCTCTCGCCCTCGGGGCAGAGAGCTCCGGCAAGACAGTCGGCCACGCAGATCCGCGCGGTGCCGTGACAGAGCGGGACCTCGTTGGGGCAATCGAGGTCGTCGATGCAGACCGCCGGGAGCACCTCGCCGAGTCCGCAGGCCGTCACGCCGCCGGCCGAAGCCGCTGCGAGGAGCCCGAGGAGGATGGCGAGGCGAACCTTCACGTCTGCTCTCTTCCGCCAGCACCGCGCCGGCGAGGTCGACATGAGCAACGGTCGTGCCATCCTCCTCAGACGGCGCGCCTCGCGTTTCCGCCGGGAAATCGAGCGGTTGGAGGATCTGGTCGGAACCGTCGGCCGGGTGGGCTCGGTCAAGGGGCGCCCGAGCCGTGACATCGCTGTCAGGGGGTCGCTGACGCTCGGGTCGCGATGAGCAGCGCACCGAGCAGCCCCAGCAGGCCCGCGGCGATCAGCGCAAGGCGGACGGTCCGGCGCAGGATCGAGCCCGTGATGCCGAGGCGCGGCCACGCGGCGAGGGTGACGAGGCCGAGGATCCAGGGCAGCGCCGGTGCGGCCCCGCGCGTCACGTAGGCCTGACCCAGCGCCAGCCAGAGGCCGACCACACCGGCCGCGAGGAGCCGGGCCGGCGAGAGCACCGCCGCGGGCAGCCAGCGACCCAGCAGCGCGATCGCGATCAGGTCGGAGATGCCGACGAAGCCGGGCGTCGCGCCGCCCGGCACGGGGAGCGGAAGGAGGAGCGAGCGCAACAGACCGCCCTCGACCGCCAGGCGCGCCGGGCCCACCGCCACGGAGAACAGATCGCAGAGCGCGAGCCCTACCGCCGCTGGCAGCAGTCGGTGGGGCTCCGGCCAGCGCCGGACGAGCACCGCCGCGAAGGCGCGCCCGAGGAGCCCCGCCGCCCACAGGACCAATCCACCGCGGAGCGCCGCGAGCCAGCCGGTCTCGACGGGGCCGATCGCCGGCAGCGCGAGCAGCGCGGCGAGCCCGAGCAGGACCGCCGGCCGGTCCGTGAGCGGCGCGGCCGCGACGGAGGCTGCGGCGAGCGCCGCCAGCGGCGCGGCCAGCAGCGCGGCGACGAGGAGACCCTCGAGGGTCGCGGGGAGCGGCGCGAGGAGCGGAGGGAGCAACCCCACCGCCAGGATCCAGAGGAACGGGGGCAGCAGCCCCACGCCGCGCCTCATCAGAAATTGAACGGGAATTCGATCGGCGCCATCGTCGTTCCCTCGTACTCCGGGAACCGCCAGCCCTTGATCAATCCGCCGATGCACGCTGCGAGCGGGGCGTGATCTCCGCCCTTCGGCCGCACGCCGGAGGTCTTGCCGTTCGGGTTGATCGTCCACGCCATCACCAGCGTGCCGGTGCCGCCGCCCGTCGCCTTGTACTTGCCCGCGCAGCCCTTGATGTCGCCCTTGTGCGAGACGACGACGCCCATGATGTCGCCCTGCCCCAGCGACTTCGGCTTACTCGAGCCTGCGCCGGGCGCCGGCGGGATGTAGCTGCCGACGCCGCCGCCCTTCTTCACGGGCGCCTTCGCGCTGCCCGCGCCGCCGAACTCGGTGTCGAAGAGATCGTCGATCGAGCTCTTGCCGCCGCCCTTCTTGACCGGCTCCGGCTCGGGCTCCGGTTCGGGCTTCGCGGCGACTGTTGCGGCCGGCGCGCCGAACGCCTTGCCTGCGCCTCGACCGCCGCGGGCGTCGGCCACGCGGACCGGCGCCTTCTCCGGCTCCTTCGCGGCGCTCGCCCCGACCGCACCGGCGTCGGGCAGCTTCGCAGGTTCGGCCACCTTCGCGGGCTCGGCGGGCTTCGCGGCGTCCGGCGCCTTCTCCGGCTCGCCGGCCTTCCCCGGCTCCGCCGGCCGCTCAGGCGCCTTCTCCGGCTCGCCAGCGATCCCGACCGGATCCTTCGGCGCGCCGGTCGATCCGACGCCATCCGGCTTCGGGCTCGTCCCGCCAGCGTCCGCCAGCACGATCGGCTCGCCACCGCCGGCCTTGATCACGCCGGTGGCGAAGAGCACGCCGATCACGCCGCCGAGCAGGAGGACCAGCGCGACGCCGCCGAGCGCGATCCACTTGACCGGCGAGCCTGATCGCTCGTCACGCCGCTCGAACGCGAGCGTCGAGCGCTCCACGCGCGGGCGCGCCTCGGGCATCGCGCCCGGCACGGCGTCCTTCGGGAGCGGGATGATCCGGGAGTTCTCCTGCGGCGGCGCCTCCGGGAGATCCTCCAGCAGGTTCCGGATGCCGGTCGTCTCCACCGGCGGCGGCAGCGGCTCCTCTCGCGCGGGCCCGGCGGCGGCCCTGGGCGCGGCCGGGCGCTTCTCCCGCTCCTTCTCCTCGATCTTCCGGGGCACCTTCGCCGCGGCCGTATCGGCCTCGACGAGCGACGCGAGGGCGGAGGCGGCCGAGGGTTTCCATTCGACGTCGTCGTCGACCGGCGGCGGGACGGGCTCGGCGGCGGCGGCCGCTGCGGAGGGCGCGCGCTCCCACGGCAGCGGCTCCCGCGACGGCGTCGAACCGACGGCAGCGGAAGCGCCGGACGCCACGACGGGCGCCTCGCGTGCCACCGCGGAGGGACGCGGCGCGAGCTTCGAGGCGAGCTCCCCGATCTGGCTCAGCGGCCGCCAATCCGCGAGTCCGGGTCGCCAGGTGAGCGTGTCGGGACCGATCGCGGCGCCGTCCCACTTCGCCTTGAGCTGGTCGAACGTCAGCGGACCGACCTGCTCCTCGTCGATCGCGACGTACCACTCGATCGGCGCTTCGGCGGTGCCGATCGGCGACGAGGCAGGCGCCGCAGGAGCGGCCTTCGCGCCACCGAGATCGAAGGTGTCGCCGGTCTCGGCCGCGAGCTTCTGGACGTCCTGCAGGCTGAAGACGCGCGTCGACATCCGGTCGAAGTCGCCGTCTTCGTCGCCGCCGCCTCCGGGGGGCGGCTCAGGCGCCGGTTCCCGCTTCGCGACCATGCCCTCGAACGCTGCGCCGAGCTCGTCCTCGAGCCCCGCCGACTCGGAGGCGTCGGGCCCGGGCCCCGCGGCGACGCCCGCGAGCGGGTTCTGCATCACCTGCGTCGACTCGCCGAGGTCCTCACCCGGCGGAGGGCCGGACGGCGTGAGCGCGATCTCCTCGCGCCTGACGTGGATGACGTGACTGCACTTCTTGCAGCGCACCTTGACGCCAGCCGGCCCGACCTTCTCGTCGGAGATCGTGTACTGGGCCTTGCAGCTGTCGCAGACGAATTTCATCGGTGCGCCTTCGGGCGACGGCGCGGGTGGCGGGCCGACCCCAAAAAATGCAGGAAATACGGTGTTTCGACGCTATCTGTGGGCGGTGGGAGGGTCAAGGATCCCGCCGCCCCGCCCACGGCCCGACGCCGGCCGGGGGTCCGACGGTTCCCGCGGTCAGCGCGGGATCTCCACCGCGAGGCCCAGCGACTGGCGGAGCGCGAAGAACGCGTCGGACAGGCAGAAGACCAACAGGTCGCGCTGCTTGACCAGCGGCCGCAGCGGCGCCGCCGTGCCCTTGTCGGCCGTGACGCACTTGTAGGCGACCTGCACGTCGCTCGAGAGCAGCACGCCCGCGCGCGTCGCCGTCAGTTCGACGCCCTCGATGTACGAGCGCAGGTCCGGCTTCGTCGGGTCCCGCGTGTACTGGAAGGCGAGCTTCTGCAGCGCCTGCGCCGCGGCGGGCGAGAGCGACTTCTCCAGCCGTCGGCGGAGCTTGTCCACCTCCGCCGACTCGAGCGTCACGCGGAAGCGCGGCTCGCCCAGGCTGACGGCCGCCTGCAGAAGGAAGTCGAGCGTCTCGGGCCTGTGCAGGCGCGCCATCACGAGCTCGGGCCGAGAGAACGCCAGGTTCTTGCCGATGTAGAAATAGAGCTCCTTCTTGGGTCGCTGGTCGGTGAACATGTCCTCTCCGGCCACGAGGCAGACCGGGAAGGTGTTCGCCACGACGAGGCCCGCGACGCCGCCCACCTTGTAGAGCTCGAGCGCCTCCATCCCGAAGGTGCGTGCGACGTACTTGTAGGCGTTCACGAAGAAGAGCATCGACTGCGAGACGTCGACCCGATCCTTCTTCCGATCGACGCGGACCTGCTTCCCCTGGATGTCGAGCGCCGCATGATCGACGGCGAAGAGCCCGCCCGCGTGCTCGTGCAGCAGCGCCATGATCTCGGCGACGGGCCCGCGGAGCTTCTCGTGGTACAGCGACTCGGTCCACATCCGGTCGGTCATCTGCTTGCTCGCTGACGCCTTCGTGAACTTCTGCAGCTTCGTGAGGATGCCCTGCTCGTCGGCGCCGCCGCCGCCGAGCACGTGCACGACGACCTCGCTCGTCACGTACGCCTTGTCGAAGTCCTTCCGCTTGGCGTGCAGCAGCACGAGCGCGCGCGCGGCCTTCTCCGGCGAGGCCGAGAGCGTCATCGCCCGGCGGAAGGCCTCCACCGCCTCTGTCTCCGCGCCCGGCTTCAGCGCGAGCAGCTCGGCGAAGGTCTCCGCTGCCGGCGCGTCGTCGGGCGCGAGCAGCGTCACGGCCTTGTAGGCGTCGAGCGCCGAGCCGGGCGCCTTGAGCGCGTTCAGATAGAGATCGCCGAGCGTCCGCCAGAGCAGCACGCGGATCCCCTTGGTCCCGTCCTCCTTCGGCAGCCGCTGCAGCATCCGGACGTAGTTGGCCTCGAGCCCTCGCCAGTCGCGCGCCTTGCCGAGCAGCTGTTCCAGCGACGAGAAGGCCTGCGTGCGCCGCCAGTCGAGATCGAGCGCGGCGTTGAAGTGCTCGATGGCGCGCTTGAGGTTCGTGGAGTCGTCGGCGGCCGCGTCGCGGAACGCCTCGGCGAGCTGGATCCGCAGCGTGATCGACCGCTCGCGATCGGCCTTCGTCGCCGGCGTGCCGAGCAGCCGCTCGACCATCTCGATCGCCTTCTGCGCCTGCCTCGTCTCCTTGTAGAGCGCGAGCAGCGTCTCCATCACCTGCGCAGCTTCCGGGTCGAGCTTGAGGGCCGTCTGCAGGTCGTCGATCGCCTGGTAGGGATCGGAGAGGCGCGTGCGCGCGATCTCGGCCGTCGACACCAGCACGTCGAAGCGCTCGCGGCCGTCGAGGATCTCGCAGAGCTTCTGCCGGTGCTCGAACGCCTCGTCCCACCGCCCCTGCAGCTCGAGCAGCTGCACGAGGCTCTTGTGCGACTCGGCGTGGTAGGGGTCGAGCTCGAGCGCGTTCTTGAAGCTCTTCTGCGCCGCCTCGACGTCCGAGAGCTTGTGGCGCAGATCGCCGATCGACCAGTGGATCTCCACGACCTCGGGATCCGTCAGATCGTCGCGGTGGTGGATGAGGATCGCCTGGTAGACGTTGCGCGCCTCGCCCCAGTCCTCCTTGACGACGAGCAGGTGTGCGAGCCCCTCCGCGGCCGGAAGGAACGACGGATCGAGCTCGTACGACTTCCGGTAGCTCGCGAGCGCCTTGTCGATCTTCTGCTGCTTCTCGGCCACGAAGCCGAGGCGGTAGACGCGCTGGGTCAGCTCGCGGGCCGCCTCCGGGGTGCCGTCGTCGGCGAGGTTCTGGCAGACGACGTCGAGCGCCTCCTCCGCCTGCGCCCAGCTCTCCCTGGCGATGTACAGGTCTGCCAGTGCGCGCGCCGCGACGAGGTCGTAGGCGACGTTCTTCCGGGCCTCCTCGAACGCCTTCTGCGCGGCGTCACGATCCTCGCGCCGCTCGAGCTGGAAGCGGCCGACCTCGCCCCAGAGCCGCGCCTTCTCCGGCGCGTCCTCCGTGCACGTCGCCTCCTGCTCGAGCATCTCGAGGAAGCCGTCCCAGTCGGCCTCCGCCTCGTAGACGCCCCGCAGCGCGCGGATCGTCGGCAGGTGCTCGTGCGCCAGCTCGAGGGACCGCTTGTAGGCGGCCTTGGCGCTCGGACCGTCCTGCAGCATCTCCTCGTGGATCCGTCCCTGGCGGTACCAGAGATCGACCGCGTCCCGACCACCGCCGGCGAGCCGCGCCTCGCGCTGCAGCATCTCCAGCGCGAGCGGCCAGTTGCCGGAGCGCTCGTAGAGTCGGCCGAGGCCGCTCATCGCCCGGCGCGCGCCCGGATCGAGCTCGATCGCCCGCGCGTAGCTCTGCTCCGCCCGATCGACGCGGCCGAGCTCCCTGTAGAGGACGTCGCCGATCTTCACGTGGAGCTCGACGAGCTCCTCGTTCTGCGAGGTGTCGTGCTCGATGAGCGCGACGTGCTGGCCGCACGCCCGGATCAGGCGCTCCCAGTCCTCCTCCTGACGGAAGAGGCCCTCGAGCCCCTTCACGGCCGGCAGGCTGTCCGGATCGAGCGCGAGCACGCCCTCGAGGCAGGCGATCGCGTTGGCCGCGTCGGAGAATTTCTCCTCCCAGATCGCCGCGGCCTTGAAGAGCAGCTTCGCGCGCTCCTTCGGCTCCTCGACGAGATCCATCTTCCGATCGTAGACGCGGAGCAGCTCTGCGGATCGGTTCAGCTTCGTGTAGAGGCGCTCGAGGGCGTCGAGCGCCGGGATCGAGCCCGGATCGATCTCGAGCGCGAGCGAATAGGCCGACAACGCCGCCTCGTCGTCCGAGAGCTCCTTCTCCGTCAGCTCGGCGAGCTGCAGCTGCAGCGCTGCCCGCTCGACCGGATCCGGCGCCGAGTCACGCGTCTGCGCGAGCAGCGAGGCGAGCTCCGGGAAGCGCTTGTCGCGCCGATAGATCGTCGCGAGCGCCTCGAGCGTCGCGCGATCGCCCGGATCCATCTCGAGCGCGCGACGCAGGCTGTAGACCGCGTCCGCCGTCTCCCCGAGCTTCTCGTCCTGCACGCGCGCGATCTCGTGCAGGATCGTGCGCTTCTCCTCCAGCGTCGCGACCGCCTCGAGCTTCTGCACGAGCGCCACCACGTAGCGCTTGTCGTCGCCGCGCCGGCCGAAGAGCCGGGCGAGCGCGTCGAGCGCGAGGCCGTTGACCGGATCGAAGTCGAGGATCTTCCGGAGCGTCGCCTCGGCCTCGTCCTTCTCGTCGAGCTTCTCGTCCTGCAGGCGCGCGAGCTCGAGGTACAGCTCTGCGGCGAGCGGCCCGCGCAGCGCGGCGTCCGCGACCTCCTCGTACACCCCGGCGAGCGCGTCGTTGGAGTGGGTCTCATCGGCGAGGCGCAGCAGGCGGTGGCGGACCTCGTCGTTGGCCGGATCCGCCTCGAGCGCGGGCGCCAGCTTCGTGAACGCGATCTCCTTCTGCCCGAGCCGCTGCTCGTGAACGTCCGCGAGCTCGACGAGGAGGACGAGCTTCTCCGCGAGCTCGAGCGGCTGGCCGGCGAACCGCTCCGTGACGGCCGCATAGCGCCGCCAGTCGGCGACCGAGCGGTAGAGGACGCGCACGCGCTCGAACGCCGGACGATCGGAGGGCCGCAGCTCGAGCACACGCTCCATCGCCGCGGCCGCGCCCTCGGCCCGCGAGAGCTTCTCTTCCTGGATCCGCGACACTTCACGCCAGAGCGCGATCGCCTCGTCGCTCTCCGCCTCCCGATCGAGCAGCCCTGCGTGCAGCTCGCTGGCGCGGATCACCTCCGGCCACGCCGAGAGCCGCGAGAACAGCTCTGCGGCCCGGACGAGCTGGCGCCGATCGTGGGGCTCGAGATCCAGCGTGCGCTTGGCGTTCTCGATCGCCTCCTCCCGCCGACCGAGCTCCGCGAGCGTCTCGGCGAGCGCGAGCCGGACGTCCTTCACGCCCCCCGCGTCGTCCTGCAGGGGGACGAGCCGGCGCAGGATCGCCGCGAGCGGCTCGCGATCGCCGCGCGTCGAATGGATCTCGCGCAGCGCCTCGAGCGCACGCCGGTTCTTCGGATCGCGCTCCAGCACGGCCTGGAAGCTCTTCTGCGCCTCTTCGGCCGACCCGAGCTTCGCGCCGAGCACGAAGCCGAGCTTGTCGTTGAGGCGGTTGATCTCCCGTGGATCGACCGAGCTGGTGAGGCGGGTCCGGAGCAGGTCGGCGAGCTCCTGCCAGCGCTCCGTGTCGTCGTAGAGCCCCTCGAGGCCGAGCTGCGCGCCCTCGCTGCGCGGGTTGCGGGCGAGGACCTCCTGGTAGTGGAAGATCGCCTTCTCGCGATCCTTGAGCCCTTGCGCCGCGACCTCGGCGAGGCGCGCGGTCAGCCGATCGCGCGCGGCGCCCTCCGCCGTCAGCTCGCGCTGCGCCGCGAGGTTGTCGTAGAGGCGATCGAAGCGGCCGGCCTGATCGTACAGCTTCTCAAGCGCGCGGAGCGCCGGCAGGTGCTTCGGCTCGTGGACGAGGATCTTCTCGTAGGCCTGCGCGGCCCGATCCGGCGCGGCGAGGCGCTCCTCGGCGAGCTGCCCCAGGCGGAACCACGTCGCGACCGACTCGGCCGGCTCGCCGGCGCGCGTCGCGAGGATCTCGAGGACGTCGGCGAGCTCGGGGAAGCGCCCCGCCTGCCGCAGCAGCCGCTCCAGCGACGGCAACGCCCGCAGCCCGACCTCGGCGTCGAGCTCGCGGGCTCGCTCGAGCCACTTGAGCGCCTCGGCCTCGTCGTCGAGCCGCGTCTCGAACAGCACGCCGATCCGCAGGGCGATCTCGGCGGCGGTGACGTTGTTGCGGATCTTCGGCAGCTCGTCTTCGTACGCGCCCACGAGCGCGTCGACGGAGTCGGCCGCGTCGGCGGTGCGCTCCATCGCGACGCGCAGCTCTGCGTCGGAGGGCTCCTCGCGGAAGGCGCGCGTGAAGGCGATGAACGCCAGATCCGATCGCCCCTGCCGCTTCTCGCGGAGCTCGGCGAGCTGCGTCCAGAGCTGCTTGCGCGTGGGGCCGTCCGTCGTCGCCTGCGCGCGCGCGTCGAGCGCGTCGGCGTATTTCGGCCAGTTCTGCGCGTGCAGGTAGGCCCGCTCGAGCAGCGCGGCGGCCTCCCCATGACCCGGATCCTTCGAGACGATCCCCGAGAGCCGCGCGACCGTCTCGCCGTGGTCCGGCGCGAGCTCGAGCACCTGCGCGAAGAGCTCCACCGCGCCGTCGCGATCGAGCAGCCTCGTCTCCTTGAGCTGCGCGAGCCGGAAGATCGCCTCGACCCGGGCGCGACCGTCGTTGCGCAGGCCTGCGGCGCGCTCCTGCCGCGCGAGCACGTCCGCCAGATCCGTCCAGCGCTCCGTTCGGATGCAGAGCTGATCCATGCGCAGCAGCGCGTCGAGATCGTTCGGCGCGAGCTCGAGCAGCCGCCGCAACGAGCCGATCGCGGCCGAGAGATCCCGCTGCTTCTCCTCCTGCGCGATCGCGATCGCGAAGAGGGCGTCCCGCCGGGGCCCCGTCTCCTCGGTCCGCGCGAGCTTCGCGCGCAGCGCCTCGAGATAGGCCTCGGTGTCGCCGGCGCCCGCGTGCAGTCGGGCGAGCGCGTCGAGCGCGTCACCGTCATCCGGCGCGAGCGAACGGACCCGCTTCCACTCTTCCCGCGCGCGCGTCGCCTCTCCTCCGGCCTCCAGCCGCCGCGCGATCTCCCGCCGAAGGCGCAGCTTCGCGTCGTCGCCGCGCGCCTCGTCCGCCGCCTCGGCGAGCTTCTCGATGAGCTCGTCGCCGAGCTCGCCGGCCGCGTCCGCGCAGCGCGCCGCGAGCGCCGCCCAGGCCTCGGCGTCCGGCTCCTCCGCGAGCGCCTCGCTCGCGGCGAGGAACGCCATGTCCGCAGACTCCAGCGGACCTGCGTAGACCTCTGCGACGCGACCGAGCAGCGCGGCCTTCACCGCGCCCGCCGGCGCGACGGCCGCCTCATTGCGCAGCGCCTGCACGAGCTGCGCGAAATTGCCCTCCTCCTCGTAGACCGGCGCGAGCAGCGTCGCCGCGCGCGCCCGCGCCTGCGGGGCGTCGCTCTTCGCCATCTCCTCCAGCGCCGCGAGCGTTCGCGCGTGGCGCGGCTCCGCGGCGAGGACCTCGCCGAAAAGTTTTGCCGCACCCTCCGGATCCGCGAGCCGCAGCTGCCGGATCCGCGCGAGCTTGTGCGTCAGCTCGCGCGCCTCGGGCGCCGCGTCCGCCGCCCTCGCTCGATCGATCTGGGTCGCGAGCAACGAGGCGAGCTCCTCCCACCGCTGCGCCTCGCCGAGGAGACGTCCGAGCGCCTGCAGCGCGCCGTCGTCGGCCTCGTCGATGGCGAGGATCCTGCGGAACGCCTCGATCGCGCCGTCCCGGTCCGAGAGCTGCTCTTCCATGAGCGTCGCCATCTCCACGTAGAGGTCCCGCTTCGCCGCGGCGGAGTCGGCCCGCGCTGCCTTGCGTGCCAGCACGTCGACGAGCTCGCGCAGCTGGCCCTTCTGCCGGTACAGCTGCCCGAGCTCGTCCAGCGGCCCCGGATCGGCGGGGTGCGCCGTCGCGAGCCGCTCCCACGCCTGCGCCGCCGTCGACGCGCGGCCGAGCGGACCTGCGCAGAGCGGCGCGAGCAGCGCGAGCAGCTCGAGCGCGACCTCGTCGCCGTCGCCTCGACGCTCCACCTCGTCCTCGAGCAGGCCCGCGAGCTCGTCGAGCGAGCCGGTCTCGCGCGAGAGCCGCACGAGCCGATCGCGCACCACCGCCGCGGCCGGATCTTCGCGGAAGAGCGAGGCCGTCGCGACGAACGCCGCGCGCGCCTCACCGAGCCGCTCCCGCTTCGCGGCGAGCTCCTCGAGCAGCGGACCTCGCTCCTTCGTGCCCGGCGGCAGCGCGGAGAGGCGCGCGTCGAGCACGCCGGCCAGCCGCGCGTCGTCGCCGCGCGCCCGGAACAGCGGCTCGAGCACGATCGCAGCCGCGACCTTCGTGGCCTCCTGGGCCAGCAGCCGTTCGAGCTGCGCGATCGCGAACGAGCCCGCCGCGCCCGCCGGATCGCCGCCCTCCAGCACGTCGCCGAAGGCCTGCACCGCGGCCGAGAGCCCCTCGCGCTGCGTCGTCGCGCGCTCCTCGATCACCTGTGCCCGGCGCGCGAGCCAGCGGCCGCGCCCCTCGGTCCCGGCGGGTGCGAGCGCGGCGAGCTTCTCCAGCACCTCGCGCAGCGCCGGGCCGTTCGCCGCACGATCCTTGGCGTAGATCCGCTCGAGCGCCTCGAGCGGGGCCGCCAGCGAGGGCGCCAGCTCATGCGCCTCCCGCAGCGAGGCGAGCGCGCGAGCGTCGTCCGCGAGCCGCGTCGCGGCCAGTTGGCCGATCTTCACCAGCCACTCGGCGCGGGCCGTGGGCTCCGTCGCCAGGTCCGCGTTCTTCTCGTAGACCGCGAGCAGCTCGGTCCCGGACGCGCGCGCCTCGTAGAGCCGCGCGAGCGCGTCGAGCGCCGCGCGATCCGCCGGCGCCCGGGCCCGCACGCGCTGCCAGTCGGCCAGCGCGCCCTCGGCGTCCGCGAGCTCCGTCTCACGCAGCTGTGCGGCGCGACGCAGCAGGCGCAGCGCGCCCTCGTCGGCGCCGCTGACGCTCTCCGCCGCCTCCTCGAAGAGATCCGCGAGCTCCTCGTACGACTCCGTCGCCTTCGCGAGCCGCTCCAGCTCGGGCTCGATCCGGCCGCGCTCCGTCTCCCCCGTCAGCGCCTCGAAGGCGCGGCAGCACGCGAGGAACGCGCCAGAGGGCTGGCCGAGATCCTCCTCGTGGATGCGCCGGATCTGCTCGAAGAGGCTCGCGCGCGCCGAGGCGGAGGCGTCGTGGCGCAGCTGCTCCTCGCGCAGCTCGATCCGAAGGCGGTGCTCGCCGGCCTTCGCCAGCTCGGGATCGAGCAGCGCGAGCGCCTCGACGCCGCCGGGCGCCGACGTGCGCGCCCAGCCCTCGAGCGCGGCGCGCGTCCCGGCGTGACGTGGATCGCCGCCGAGGACCTCCGCGTGCAGCGCCAACGCGCGCGGCGCGCCGTCGAGCGCCGTTCGGTGCAGCTCTGCCAGCCGGAAGAGCAGCTCGCGCAGCGCGGCCGCGGCGCCCTCCTGCCCCGCCTCGGCCGGAGCGCGCTGCTGCTCGGCGCGCCGCTCGATCGCCCACGCCTGCGTCGCCGGATCATTCGCCTTCGCCGCGAGCCGATCGAGCGCGGCGAGCGTCGGCCCGTCGGTCGGGATCACCTCGGCGATGCGGCGCAGCGCGGCGGCGGCGCGCGCGGGCTCGGCGAGCTTCTCTTCTGCGAGCTGCGCGGCCTGTCGCTGCAATTGCAGCCGCTCCGCCTCCTCGTAGACCACCGCGGCGAGCGCGAGGCAGACGTCGACGAGGGGCTCCCACTGCTGCTGCGCGTTGTAGAGCCGGTGCAGCGCGCGCAGCGCGTCGAGGCTCTCCGGATCGAGCGCGCGCATCCGCGTGTAGCGCTCGATCGCAGAGGCCGGGTCGGCGAGTCGCTTCTCGAAGAGCTCCGCGATCTCGCGCTCGAGCGCCAGTCGCTGGGGCACAGGCAGCCGCCCCTCGAGCCCGTCGGCCTCGTCGGCCATCGCGCTCGCGAGCTCATCGAGGCAGTCAGCCTCGGCCGCCGCGACCCGCAGCTCGCTGCGCAGGAGCGCGTCGGCGGGCATCGCGCGGAACGCGCGCAGCAGCGCCGAGAAGCCCTCCCGCGGCGAGCGCAGCTCACGACCGTACAGCTTCGCCAATCGGCGGAGCTCCCGGCTTCGCTCCTCGGGCGCGGTCGCGGCGCTCGCCTGCAGCTCGATCGCGCGGGCGAGCTTCCGGTGCTCTTTCCCGGCCTCGTAGCTCTTCTCGAGCACCTTCGCCGCGCGGGCGCCGAGCGCCGGATCGTCGAGCAGCTTCTCCAGCACGCTGACCGCCTCGGGATCGCTCGGCCGCTGCGCGAGGATCGCGGCGTAGTGCTCCATCGCCTCGCCGCGCGCGCCGCGCGCCTCGAGCAGCTTCGCGCGCTGCAACGTCAGCCGCGAGGCGAGCTCGGCGTCGC
>CAYHCR010000018.1:0-13854 GCA_964354895.1 uncultured Myxococcales bacterium
GGCGCGGGATCGACCATCAGTCCGTCGCCCTCGAGCGCCTCGGCGAGCCCCTCGATCGGCTCGGGCAGGTGGCCCCGCGCGCCCTTCGGCGCCCGCAGCCCGTCCGCGGGTGTCACCGTGAGCACGAGCGGATCGCGGCGCGGCAGGCGGATCGTGGCCGTCAAAGTAAAGTCGTGCAGGGCGAGGACCTCCGGCAGGAAGTTCGCGAGCTGCAGGCCGTACCGCTTGCCCAGCTCGACGATCGTGCCGGGCCCCTCGATCAGCAGCCGCACGCCGCGCGGGAGCTCCTCGACGTCCGCGACGAGGCGGCAGAAGCGCATCCAGCGCAGCAGGCGGCGCAGCTCGAGGCGGCCGGCGTCGGGAAGGTCCAGGGTCAGGCGCGTCGAGAACAGCAGCAGCCCCTGCACCTGTCCGATCTCCCAGCGGCCAAGCAGATCCGCGGCCTCGAGCGGCTTCACCGCCACGATCGTCCGCCGCTCGGGGAGATCTGCGTGCAGCTCTGCGCGGACGCGATCGAGCCCTTCGGGCAGCGCGGCCGCGAGCGCGACGTCGTAGGTCGCCGGCGTCGCGCCCTCCGGCAACGCGTGCAGCACGGCGCGCGCGGTCTGAAACCACGCCGCGCGGCGATCGGCGACAGCCGGATCGGGCTCCCGCACCTCCACGCGATCCAGCAGGAGCTTCACGAAGCCGAGCGCGAGCTTCGCCCGCGGGTGCGCCCGCGCGAGCACGAGCAGCTCGTCCTCGAGCGCCTCGAGGCTCTCGCCGACCGCGGCCGCCTGCAGGGCGCAGAGCTGCTCAGCCAGCGCGAGCTCGGCCTCCGACCGCTTCGGCAGCCGGCCCGGCGTCACGTGACCTTCGCGGGCCCGGTGCAGCAGCAGCGCCCGGCCGATCACGCGCCACCGTAGGCGGCGTGGGCGCGCCGGCGTTCGCGCACGCCCGCCTCGGCGGTGCCGCCCGTCGTGATCTCCCAGAGCGTCGCGCGTTTGCCGGGGCGCGGCCGGAGGAGCCGGCCGAGCCGCTGCACGTGTTCGCGCACGCTGCCGGTGCCCGAGAGCACGACGCCCACCGCGATCTCCGGCACGTCGACGCCCTCGTTGAGCACGCGCGAGGTCAGCAGCGCGGCGATCTGTCCGGAGGCGAGCTCGGCGAGGAGCCGCCGCCGCTCGCTCGGCACGGTGCGGTGCGTGAGCGCGGGGAGCAGCAATGCGTGCGAGAGCGCGTAGACCGCCTCGTTGTCGTCGGTGAACACCAATGCGGGAAGCGGCCGGTGGGTCATCAGCACGTCGAAGAGGGCGCGGAGCTTCCCACGCGAGGAGAACGCGAGCTTGCGCTGCAGCCGGTAGCACGCGAGCGCCTCGCGGCCCTGGGGCGTGCGGGCGGCGAGCGCGAGGAAGCGGGCGAAGCCCTCCGAAGATCCCAGCTGCACGCCGCTGCCGCGCAGGAACGAGAGGTACGTGCCGCGCGCGGCGTCATAGGCGGCCTGCTCGTCGGGCTCGAGCGGGACCTCGACGGTGCGCACGTCGTACGGGGCGAGGAAGGTGCCGGAGAGCTCGGTGATCGAGGTGCGGTGGACGAGCGGGCCGAGGAGCGTCTCGACGAGCGCCTCGCCGCCGTCCGCGCGCGCGAGCGTCGCGGTGAGGCCGAGCCGGTACGGGGCGAGCGCGCCCTCGGCGATCATCCGGTAGCTCGGCGCCGGGAGATGGTGGACCTCGTCGCAGACGAGCAGGCCGAAGCGGTGGCCGAGGAACTCGATCTGCAGAGCTGCCGAATCGTAGGTCGCCACCGTGATCGGCCGGACGTCCTTCGCGCCGCCGCCGAGCAGGCCGATCTCGACCCCGAGGTGCGCGCGCAGCTCGCCCTGCCACTGGCCGAGCAGCTCGATCGTCGGCACCACGATCAGCGTCGGGCGCTGCGTGCGGGCGATCGCCAGGATGGCGAGCAGCGTCTTGCCGGCGCCCGTGGGGAGCTCGACGACGCCGCGCCGGCCCGCCGCCTCCCAGGCCTGCAGCGCGGCTCTCTGGTGCGGGAAGGGTTGCAGCTTCGGCGTGCCCAGCGCCGTGAGCGGCGCCCAGGCGCGGGCGCGATCTTCATACGGCGTGCCGGCCGCGCGCAGCGCCTCGACGAGCGCGCGGTAGCGGTGGGCCGGCGCGCGCAGGCCGCCGGCGCGCGGATCGGGCACGAAGCCGTCGACGGGCAGCTCTGCGGCGCCGCTCGCGACGAGCGTGCCCGCCTCGAAGGCGAGGCGGATCAAGGCACGAAGGGCGGCGGGGACGGCAGTCCCTGGGACGGGTCGAACGGCCCGAAGGCATTGCGCAGCAGCAGCAGCTCCGGCGCGGCGGCGGCGCCCTCCGGCTCGAGGGAGACCGCGAGATCAGGCGGGGCACCCGGGGCCGTGCGCAGCGGCGTCCAGCGGGCCGCGACGCCGCGCGGGGCGAGCCGGAGGAGGCGCTCCTGCCCCGCGAGCGGCGTGCCGTCGTCGCCCAGCGGGATCGCCACGATCGCGTTCGCCGACGGGCCCGACCCCGTGCCGGCGGCGACGAGCAGCTCGAGCCGGGGCGCGGGCTCCGGCTCGCCGGTCGAGCGGCCGAGATCGACGAGCACCGGCAGCGTCGAGCTGAGGCTCGTCACGAGCTCGCCGTCATTCGCGCCGGTCGGGAGCAGGACGCGCTGCGGCGGATCGACCGGAGGCGGCGCGAGAACGTCGACGACCTCGAGCTGCAGCCCGGTCGGCTGTTCCCGGAACACCACCTCGGAGAGCCGGTAGACGAGGTGCCGCGTCGGATCCGCGAGCAGCGGCCGTTGGCCCGGCTCCGCGAACAAGGGCGCGCCGCCGTAGCGCTCGAAGGCCGCGAGGCTCGCCGGCAGGCGCACCGTGCCCGCCTCGTCCACGCCCCGCCCGACCCAGATGCCCTCCTCGAGCGGCCCGCCCAGCGTGTGCACGCCGGCGGCCACGAGGTCCGCCAGGCCATCGCCGTCGACGTCGCCGACGAGCAGTCGCTCACCGAGGCCGAGCGCGCCGTCCGGGAAGGCCACGCGCTGCTCCTCTACGACCGTGCCGTCCGGCGCCAGCGCGAGCAGCACGAAGCCCGTCGCCACCTGGCCCGGGCCCAGCAGCGGGATGAAGAGCCGCTCGGCCTCCTCCGCTCGCAGCCGCAGCGGCATGGGCCGTCCCCAGTCGCCCGTCGCGACGAGCGGGACGACGCTCGGCGCGCCCAGCAGGAAGTTCTGCTCGTCCAACGGGAGGAGGATCGTGCGGCCGTCGCTCGTGACGCCCAGCAGCTCGCGCGTCCCGTCGCCGCGCCAGTCGATCGCGTCGGCGATGCCCGCGACGTCGAGGCCGTCCGTGTCGCCCACGAAGACGAGCGCGGGGAGCTCGGCGCCGGGCCGCGCCGGGTCGGGGCGGCGCGTCGCGGAGAAGACCGCCGTGAAGCCGCTCGTCGTCGCGATCGCCTCGTCGGTGCCGTCGTCGTCGAGGTCCGCGGCGAGATAGTCGTAGCGGCCGGCGGGGCCGACGCGCACGCGCACCGCCTGGCCGAACCCGCCGTCCGGGTCGCCGCGCAGCAGGCGCAGCGTGCCGAACGGCTCCGCGAAGAGGAGATCGTCGCGCGCGTCGCCGTCGAGATCTCCCGCGCCGACGAGCGAGAGCTCGACGCCGAAGGGATGGACCTCCAGCATCGGCCCGTTGATGCCTCCCTCGATGAGCTCGAGCAGGAGGGGCTCGGAGAGCCCCTCGAACACGCTGGAGGCCACGAGCAGGCGGGCGCGCCCCTGCTCGTTCGCGCCGCCGACGAAGAGCGAGCCCCCGCTGCCCGGCGGGAGCTCGACGCGGAGCTCGCCGATCCTCGAGAGGCAGCTCTGCACGAAGCTGCGACCCGCGCCGTCGCGCACGATCCGCGCGAGGTCGAGCAGCCGGTCGTCGTCGAGATCGAGGACGATCGGGTCGGAGCTCTCCGTCTGCGCGTCGATCGGGGCGCACGAGAGCTCGGGCGTCAGGCTCCCGTCGACCGCGAGCTGCCAGGTCGTGAGGCCCCCGGCGGCGACGCCGACGCGGTTCATGCCGAGCGAGAGCACGAACGGGCTGGTGCCGATCGGCGTCGTCGGATCGACCGCGCAGCTCTGCGGCGGCGTGCCCGTCAGCAGCTCGTTGCGGGTCACGCTCGCGAGCGGACAGAAGAGGCCGTCGGCGCGGCCGACCGAGGAGACCACGTACCAGCTCGGCCCGGCGCTCACGCGGCCGAAGCGCTGGGTCTCCGTCCGCACCAGCGTCGCCGTGTACGCGGTGAGGCCGCCGCCGGCCCAGACGAAGTCGCCGCCCACCGTCCCGACGTAGAGGTGCAGCCCCGACTCGGAGTTGTAGGGCGCGACGATGACGTCGGTGAGCCCGTCGTCGTTCGCGTCGAGCAGCTCGACGAGCCGGCCCGGCGGCCCGTGCCGCACCTCGAGCCCACCGTCGTCGCCGAGCGCGAAGACGAGGCCACCCGAGACGAGCGTGCGGCCGAACGCAGGGACGTTCCGCTCCCCGGGCCCCGTCGCGCCGCCATAGTCCGCCTGCCAGGCAGATCCGGGGACTCCGGGATCGACGATCTCGACGGTCGCCGCCACGAGCGTACCGACCGCGTCGACGACCTGCACCCGATCGAAGACGCCCGGCGTGCGCCCGGCGACCCACTCGCCCTGCGCGTCGACGGTGCCTCCAGAGAAGTTCTGCCGGACGACGTACGCGAACGAGTACGGCGCCAGGCCGCCCTCGGCCCGGAGCGTCACGCTGCCGCCGGCCCGCAGCGAGGTCGGCGCGAGGAGCTCGAGCGGCGGCACTTCGACCACGGCCCGGGGGTTGATCGTCACGGTCGCCCAGACGCTCCGATGGTGACCGTCGTCCTGGCGACACGACACCTGCCACGACCAGCCCTCGACGCGCAGGCGCCAGGTCACCGGCTCGCCGTTCGGGAACACGAACGTCACCTCGACGGTCAGCCGGCCGAACTCCCAGCGGAGTCCGTCGGGGAGCGGCGGCTCGCCCCCGGCCCCTCCGCCGCCGCCCGCGCCAGCGCCTCCACCGGCGCCGCCTTCGCCGCCCTCGTCGGCAGGGAACTCGTCCGGCAGCGGCGCGCCGGGCGTCCCGCCCTCGGGCACGAGCCACCACGAGTGCTTCGGATCTCCCCCGACGGCGGTGAAGACGAACGACTCGCCCGGGAAGAGCTCGACGTCGACCTGCAGCAGGCGGAGCTCGTCGCCGCGGACCACGTTCGCCGCGGCCGTCGCGCCGAGCGCGTCGCGGACGGTCACCGTCGAGTCGCCGCGCCTCGAGGCCACGAGGAGCGTCCCACCGGTCGTCGAGGTGGTCCGCGCGGGGCTCGGATCGGCCCCCTCCGGGCACGAGGGCGCGTCGGGGTCCTCGTCGAGCCAGGTCGAACCCGCCGCGGGTGCCTCGAGCGCGCCGTCGTCGACCTCGAAGAGGTAGGGCGGCTTTCCGCCGGTCGCGGTGATCGAGACCCGCCCCGACGCGTTCACGAAGGCGTAGGTCGGCGTGATCTGCAGCGCGGAGCCGACGCGGATCTCCGCCGTCGCCTCCTCGCCCGCCGCGTCGATGAACGGGATCTTCTCGTCGAAGTCGCCCACCATCTGCGGCGCCGTGTAGCGCAGCGTCCGGCCCTCGAGCACGGCCACGGCGCCGTCCGCGAGCTCGACCCGGATCGTGCCTTCGGCCGCCGGCTCCTGCACCGCCACCGCGGAGGACTCGAAGGCGAAGGGCGCCGTGCCTCCGACGAGCTCGAGCTCGACCGTCTCGCCGGGCGCGGCCGCCGCGAACGGCGGGTCGACGTCGAACGGCTCGATCGCCGGCGCGGCGGGTGGCTTCTCGGCGAGCGTGAGCTCGCGCGAGCAGGCGGTGACGAGGAGCAGCAGCGGAAGTGCGAGGCGGCGCATGGCGCGAGTGTAGCGGCTGACGCGGCGTGGGTAGAGTCCGCGCATGCCCCGCACCACGCAGCCGCTTCGCCTCGCAGCGATGGCGCTCGCCCTGTCACTCGCGCTGCCCGCCACCGCCGAGGAGCCCCGCACGCCCGGCGGCCTCGTGCTGGCGGTCAGCGGCGGGATCTCGCTGGGCTCGTACGAGGCGGGCGTGAACTGGGCGATCGTCCGCGCGATCAAGCGCAGCCGCCGTGGCCGCGCGCCGATCCCGCTCGTCGCGGCGACGGGCGCCTCCGCCGGCTCCGCGAACGCCTTCCTCTCCGCCGTCACGTACTGCCAGGACGACGAGGCCGACGCCGCGGAGACGACAGAGAAGAACCTCTTCTTCCGGGCGTGGATCCCTGTCGGCTGGGCGCGGCTCTTTCCGGAAGAGACCACGTGCGCCGCCTACGCGCGACGCTTCCCGTCCGCAAAACTGACCTGCGCCGACGAGCGCGAGTCGGTCTTCGCGCCGGACGACGGCGTCTTCACCCGGAAAGCGCTGCGGGAGACCGAGGACGCGCTCGCGGGCCACGCCGGCCGCGTCGGGACCTTCCGCCCCGGCTGCAGCGTCGACGTCGGCGTCACGCTCACGAAGTCGACGCCCTCGACGATCCGCGCGCCGACGCTCGATCTGGAGGTCGAGACGCAGCGCTACGCGGTGCTCCTGCGCGGCGGGACGCGACCGGACGGGAGCTTCGCGTTCCACGATCCGGGCGGGCTGTCGGTCTACGACGACGCGAACGGCCGTGGCGCAGTGCTGCACCTGCCGCGCGACGCCTCGAGCCAGGTCCGCATGACCGACGTGCTCTCCGTGCTCGAGGCCTCGGCCGCCTTCCCGATCGCGTTCGGCCCGAAGGTATTGCAGTACTGCCCGGAGGACGCCGGCGGGCCCGTCGACGGCCCGGGCTTCTCCTGCGCGCGCGTCTCCGCGAGCGAGCGGTTCCTCGACGGGGGCGTCTTCGACAACCTGCCGCTCGGCCTCGCGATGCAGCTGCGGTCGACCCGGACGCCGCCGCCGGACGGGCTGCTCTTCCTCTCGGTCGATCCCGAAGCGCGGCGCCCGGTCGCGCCGACGCCGCCCGAGGTGCGCGAGGGCGGCGGCCTCGGCCTCGCGTTCCTCTTCGACCTCGCGGGCGGGCTCGTCGGCGTCGCGCGGCAGTACGAGCTGCAGCTGGTGGCGCGACTGCTCGAGGAGAACCCGTCGCTCGCCGAGGGCCGCCGCTTCCGGCTCAGCTCGCGCTTCTTCCCGATCTTCTCCGAGCACCTCGGCGCCTTCGCGGGCTTCCTCGCGCAACCCTTCCGCGAGCACGACTTCCGCGTCGGTGTCTACGACGGGCTCTGGCAGGTCGCGCGCCTCGACTGCGAGGGCACGCCTCGGGGGCCCGAGCGCGCGAGCTGTGAGGCGGAGGCGCTCGTCGAGCTCGAGGCGGCGATCGTGGGCGCCGATCGCGACACGTCCTTCGTCGTGCGCCGGCTGTTCCTGCTCGAGCTCGCGGCGACGCTCGAGCGTGGCGAGCTGCAGAGCGTGCTCTCGCGCGAGCTGCCGAACGGCGGGTCGATCCGCGCGTGGGCGGAAGGTGTGCAGTCGACCTCGTCGCTGCTGCCGCTGCTGCTGGAGGTCGGCACGGAGCTCGACCGCAGGCTGCGGCCGGGGCTGCACGGCCGGCCCGACGCGCCCTGGCGCGCCACCGCGACCGAGCAATTCGACTGGGTGCTGCGGCGCCTGCGCGAGGGCGGCGCGGGGAAGTACCTCGGCGCCGACGCGCGGCTCGTCGACGATCCCGACAGCCTCTCCCGCGAGACGTTCGTGCGGCTCGCGCGGCGGCTGCTGACCGTGGAGCAGGCGGACGCCGACCCGACCCTCGAGCCGGTGCGTGAGGTCTGGGAGTTCGCGCTGCGGACCGACGAATTGCTGCGTCACGAGGGCTTCGATCCCGTGCCCTCGAGCATCCCCGACGACGAGCCGCACGTGCTGGAGATCGCGTTTCAGCTCCTGCCGGAGCACTTCGCGCGCGACTGGGTCCGCGAATCCTGGGAGCTCGGCTGGCGGCCGACGTGGGGGCTCGCGCCGGAGCTCGCGATCACGCTGCCCGCGCGCATCGGCTTCGACGACGACGTGGAGCGCGTCTGGGTCCGCACCGGGCCGGGGCTGCTCTTCCGGCCGCCCGGCAGCGTCGGCATCGTGCTCTCGGGGCTGGAGCTGACGCCGTACCTTGGCGCAGACCTTCCCAGCAAGGCGGAGTGGCGGGTGCGGGACGACATGTTTGCCGGTGGTGAGCTGGCCGGCTACCTGCTCGGCGGCAAGCTGCGCCTCTCTGCGGGCGCGTTCACGTATGGAGAGACCGTCACGCCGACGTTCACGGCGGGGCTCGCCGACGTGAACGGGCTGCTCTACTGGATCGGGCGGTGGGCGCTCTGATCGTGGCTACGGCGCGGTCACGCGCGTCGTGGTGATCGCGCGCGCGCGGTGGAGCGCGTGGTCGAGGCCGGGGCCGTCCGGGTCGAACAGCTCTGCCGGCGTGCCCTCGAGCTGGATCGCCTGCAGCGTGAGGGCCGCGCCGTCGCCGGCGTCCTCGAGCGCCCAGACGCCGCTCTCGCCGGGCAGCTCGAGCTCGCCGCAGCCGGGCGGGAGGAGCCACGTGGTGCCCCCTCCGGCCTCCGTCCAGCGCGCGACGAGGAGGCCGGCGTCGGGGTCTTCTGCGCAATACTTCACGGTGGTGACACCGTGCGCGGGCGGATCCGCGGTGGGCGCGCGCAGGAAGCGCTCGCCGAGCGAGTAGACGGCGCCGTCGTGGAGCGCCGCGCTGCGCGTGAACACGAGCCCCTCGACACACGGCCGGTCGAAGGGGCAGGCGGCGCGGGTCGGGTTCGTCTCGGCCGAGAGCGCGAAGATCCGCCACGAGCCGGTCGCGCCCGCGGGCCGGGGTCCGACGCGCAACGGGACACCATTGCAGGTGACCTCCGCGGGGTCGGAGAGGCGGCCGTCGGCGACGTCCTCGTCGCGCGGCGGATCGATCGCCGCCGAGATCCCGCGGACGACGAGCCCGCGCCCAGGCAGCTCCGCGAGCGCGCCGACGAAGGCGCCCCAGCGCGGCGCGCCGCCGACGTCGAGCGGTGGGACGCGTGCGTGGAGCTGCAGCGAGGCCGGAAGGGCCGGGGGCAGCGGCGACGGATCGCCGCGCGGATCGGGGACGGGCGTGGCAAGGAGGAGACCGACCTCGCGCCCTTCGCCGGCCCGGAGCAGGTCGAAGGCCCAGTCGGGGCCGAGGTCGGGGAACGGCCGGCGCAGGCCGAACCAGTCCAGCGCCGGGAAGGAGACGCTCCAGATCGTCGGGCTCGTGCAGCGCTGCGCCGGACACTCCCGCGCCGCGGGTGAGAGCAGGTTGAGCTCGGGCGCGAGCACGTTCGCCCCGACCCCGTTCGAGCGGACGACGGGCCGCTCGGAGTTCCAGTCGCTCCACGAGGTGCGCCGCGACGCGCCGAACAGCGCGCCGGGGGAGACCCCATCGAACGTCGGCGCGAGCGCGAAGCCGGTGACGGCGACCCGGAATTCGTCGAGCCCGGGGATGCCGGAGACCGGGAACTCCCCGGCCGCGAACACGGCCGCCGGCCGCCCGTGGGGCGCGCGACGCCGCAGCGGCAACCGCGCCTGCTGCGTCAGCGGCACGCCGACGACGAGCCGCTCGTACCCCGGGAGGCGCGTCACCTCCACCGCGTCGAGGCCGACGCCGGGCAGCCGCGCGACGCCCGCCGCGTTCGTCCGCGCGGAGTTCGCCGCCGTCCGCACGAGCGCGCCCTGCAGCGGCGCGCCGTCCTGCTCGTCGACGAGGAAGAGCAGCGTCTCGCTCGCCGAGGGCGCCGCGACCACGTCCACCGGGAGTTCGCACCGCACCTCGCCGATCGTGGCGATGACCGCGCCCGCCCCGACCCCGTGGCCCGCGACGCGGCCGTCCCGGAAGGCGACGCCGCCGCGGGTCGTGACGGAGAGCTCTGCCGGCGTATCCAGCAGCGCGCCGCCGTCGGCCTCGACCACGAGCGTGACGGGCGCCGCGCCACCGCGCGAGACCGTGAGGCGCGGAGGGATCCACGAGCAGGTCGCGGGTGAGCCCCGCTCCGGGACGCCGCAGTGCCCCGACACACACCGCCCCTCGGGACACGCGGCGTCGCTCACGCAGGGGATCGGCAGACATTCACCGAGCTCGCAGCGGCAGCCCTCCGCCGCCGTGCAGCGCTGCGCGCACGCCACCGCGTCGCAGCGCGGGACGCAGCGGTGCTCGACGCAGTCGGCGGTCCCCTTCGGGCCGCAATCCGTGCTCCCGTCGCAGATCGGCGCCGCCGGCGCGGCGAGGCAGTCCACGAGCGGGTTGCCGCAGTGGCCGGGCGCGCGGGCGTTGGGACAGCGGTCGTCGCAGGGGCGCGCGTCACAGTCGGGCTCGAACTCGTCGTCCGATTGCCACCTCGGGTCGCCGTCCGCCGGAGGCGCGGTCAGGAGGTCGCAGGCCGTGCAGGAGAGCAGGAGAAGGAGCCAACCGGTGCGCGCATGCATGCCGCGGCGTCGTGCAACGGACGGGCCAGCGAACCGGACGGCGTTTCGCGCGCTCTCCAGCGCGACCTCCGCAGAGCTGCACGAAGATCGCGACAGCCGTGTCGCAGCCGCCACCGGGCCGCCGAGCGGGCGTCGGTGCCGGTCTCGTCGAGCGGCTCCTGCGCGAGACGCGGGATACGAAGGTCCGGAGCTTCGCCTCCCCGGACGAGCTCACCGGAGTTCGCGCCCCGCCTCGGGCCTCTGGGAGCTCCCGGTGAAGGCCTGGCGCGCGCCAAGCCTGCTCCGTGGCTGATCGTCTCGAGGCGCGACGCACGCCTGCAAGGCTGTCAGCCGCGAACCTGCGCGTCGTGCTAGTCACGGCCCGCCTTCCGCTCCTCCACCGAACTTTCAGCCTGGGACGACACCTTGCGGATTCTTCCTCCTCGCTCAAGCCGGCATGCCGTTCGGCTCCTGGCGCTCGCCGGGCTCGTCCTCTCGGCCTGCAACGACGGCACCGCCCCGAAGCCAGCTGTTCCCACGCCGCCTCCGCCCGTCCTCGCGGCGGCGCCGGACCAGGCGACGACGGACGAGGACACACCGGTGGTGATCCCGGCGGCCGCGCTGCTCGCGAACGACACCGGCCGCGAGCTCTCGGTGGTCGCGGTCGGCGCGGCGGCCCACGGCACGGTCGAGCTCCTGGACGGTTCTCTGATCTTCGCGCCGGCGACGGACTTCCACGGCCTCGCGACGTTCGAGTACACGGCCAGCGACGGGCGCGCGACGGCTGCCGCGACCGTCACGATCGTCGTCTCGCCCGTGAACGACGCGCCGAACCCCGCGGACGACGAGATCGCCAGAGGCGAGGAGGCCGAGGTGGTCGTCTCCACGGCGTGGCTCCTCGCCAACGACCTGGACCCGGACGGCGACGCGCTCGTGATCGTGGCGGTGAGCCCCGCGACCGTCGGCGAGGTCGAGCTCGTGGGCGACGAGGTGCGGTACGTGCCGCCGCCACGCTTCAGCGGCACCGCGTCGTTCAGCTACAGCGCGACCGACGGGACGCTCGCCGGGACCGCGACCGTGACCGTCACGGTGAGCCCCTTCAACGACCCGCCCGTCGCGGAGGACGACGCGGTCGCCGGCGCCGAGGACACCGTGCTGGTGGTCGCCACCACCACGCTGCTCGCGAACGACACCGACCCTCGCGACGACCCGCTGACCGTGCTCTCGGTCGAGCCGGCGAGCGAAGGCGAGGTCTCGCTCGTGAACGGCGAGATCGTCTACACGCCGCCCCCGGAGTTCTCCGGCGACGTGACATTCCTGTACACCGTTAGCGACGGGACGCTCACCGACACGGCGATCGTCACCGTGACGGTTGCGCCGGTGAACGATCTGCCCGTGACCGAGCCCGACACAGTCGTCGCCGACGAGGACGTGCCGGTCGCGATCCCGTTCGCTGCTCTGCTCGCGAACGATCGGGATCCCGAGGGCGCGCCGCTCACGATCTCCGGGATCTTCCAGGGGAGCGACGGCTACGCCCGGATCCTCGACGGTGCGGTGGTCTTCACGCCCGCCGCGGAATTCCACGGTGACGCCGGCTTCGGTTATGCAGCGTCCGACGGCGTCGGGGGCACCTACGGGTGGGTCACGGTCACGGTCGCCCCGACGAACGATCCGCCGGTCGCGCAGCCGGACGCGGCGCGCACCGACGAGGACGTCGCGCTCGCCATCTCCACCTCGTCGCTCGTCTTGAACGACCTCGACCTCGACGGAGACACGCTGGCCGTGATCGCCGTCGGGCCGGCCACGGTCGGGACCGTCGAGCTGGTGGACGGCGTGGTCCTGTTCACGCCCGCCGCGAACCACGCCGGCACCGCGCGGTTCGACTACACGGCGAGCGACGGGAGCGCGGTCGCGACCGCGACCGTCACCGTGACGATCGCGCCAGTCAACGACGCTCCGGTCGCGACGGACGACGTGCTGGTGGCCTACGAGGACGTCGCGTTCGTCGTCACCGGCGCCTCGCTCGTGGCGAACGACGTCGACGTCGACCTCGACTCGCTGCATCTCGCCGGCGCCCTCAACGCCTTCGGCGGGACCGTGGTGCAGATCGGCGCCGCGCTGACCTTCACGCCCGCGCCCGCCTTCGTCGGCGACGCCGGCTTCGACTACGAGGTCTCGGATCGCTGGGGCAGCGCAGACACGGGACACGTGTCGTTCACGGTTCGCCCCGTCAGCGTCGCGGGGATCGCGGTCGGCTACGAATTCGCGTGCGGCCTGCTCGACAACGGGATGGTCAAGTGCTGGGGCGCGAACGAGTCCGGCCAGCTCGGGCTCGGCGACACCCGCTTTCGGGGAGAACAGGCCTCGGATCTCGGCGGCGGCCTGCCCGTCGTCGATCTCGGCCCGGGCCGGACGGCCACGGCCATCTACGCCAGCTACCACCAGGCCTGCGCGACGCTCGACGACGGCACGGCCCGGTGCTGGGGCTTCAACGGGGGCCAGCTCGGTCTCGGGGACCACGACGATCGCGGCGATCAGCCCGGCGAGATGGGCAGCGCGCTCCCGCCCGTGGAGCTGGGCGCCGGTCGCTCCGCCCTGTCGCTCGCGCTCGGAGAGTTGCACACCTGCGCGATCCTCGATGACGCCACCGTGAAGTGCTGGGGCGCGGGCGATGCGCTGGGGATCGGTACGACGATGAGCGTCGGAGGCACGCCCGGGACCATGGGAGACGCGCTCCCCGTGGTCGAGCTCGGCGTCGGTCGCGCTCCGACGGCGCTCGCGGCCGGGTATCGGCACACCTGCGCGCTCCTCGACGACGGCTCGGTGAAGTGCTGGGGCGCCAACCTCGAAGGCGAGCTCGGGCTGGGCGATACCGAGACCCGCGGCGACGACCCGGGGGAGATGGGCGACGCGCTCCCGCCCGTGGACCTGGGCCCGGGCCGCACCGCGACCGCGATCTCGGCGGGGAGCCTGCATACCTGCTCGCTGCTGGACGACGGCACGGTGCGCTGCTGGGGCTTCAACAACCTCGGCCAGCTCGGGCTCGGAGACACCGCCACCCGCGGGGACGCTCCCGGCGAGATGGGTCCCGCGCTCCCGTCGGTGGACCTGGGCCCGGGGCGCACGGCCACTGCCATCGAGGCCGGAACCTGGCACTCCTGCGCGGTGCTCGACGACGGCACGCTGAAGTGCTGGGGCCAGAACACGATGGGCCAGCTCGGTGTGGGAGACGTCGCCGGCCGCGGCGACGTCCCGGGCGAGATGGGCAGCGCGCTGCCTGCGTTCGGCCCCGGGACCGGCCGCACCGGCGTCTCGATCGAGGCCGGGCGCGAGTGCGCGCGTGCGCTGCCCGACGACGCCACCGCGACGTGCTGCGGCGG
>CAYHCR010000019.1:0-13824 GCA_964354895.1 uncultured Myxococcales bacterium
AGGCGGCGAGCGTGACGCTCGACGCGATCCAGCAGAGCTTGCGAAGCACGATCAGACCCTCGGGAGGGCGGCGCGCTGCACGCAGCGCTGCAGCCACAGGTTCGCGATCTTCTCTCCGACGCTCCCCTGCCGCAGCCGCTGGGCGAGGAAGGCGAAGTCGACCTCGTCGAGGCGCTGGTCCTGGTTCATGCAGGTGAAGACCATGCGCTCCTTGCCGTCGGGGCCGACCTGGCGCTGGAGACACTGGGCGCAGATCTCCTTCATCATGCACTGCATCGGCGAGTTGATGGAGCCGATCGCCACGTGCCCGGGCTTCAGCAGCGGCGCGAGCACGCCCCGCCGCGCGTCGCGCACGGCGGCCATCATCCGATCGGAGCCGATCGCGATGACCCGATCGACCTCGGCGAGCGGCACCTTCGCCGGGCCGAGCTCCCCGCGCCCATAGGCGACGATCGCCGAGACGATGTTCCCCACGAAGGCGAGATCGCCCGCCCGCCGCGGCTCGATCCGAGGCGCGCGATCGACGGCCCAGATCACCTGGTCGGTGCCGGCCTCGATCTCTTCCTGCTTGAAGACGTCCTCGGGGTTTCTGTATCCGGCGAAGTAGAGCACCCGGCAGCCGTTCGCCTTGAGCGCGCGGCCGATCGAGAAGAGCACCGCGTTGCCGAGCCCGCCGCCGGCGAGCAGCACCGTCTCGCCCTTCGGGATCTCGGTCGGCGCGCCGGTCGGGCCCATGCAGACGACGCGCTCGCCGGGCTGCAGCGCCGCGACGAGCCGCGAGGAGGCGCCCATCTCCAGCACGATCAGCGAGAGCAGCCCTGCCGCCTCGTCGACCCACGCGCCGGTGAGCGCGAGCCCCTCCGTCGCGAGCCGCGTGCCGTCGACCAGCGGCGCCGACGACTCGAAGGTCTGCAGCCGGTAGAACTGGCCCGGCTGAAACCTTCGCGCGGCGGCGGGCGCGCGGATCGTCACGTCGACGATCGTCGGCGTCAGCCGCTCGACCTTCACGACCTCGGCCGACAGCAGCGACTCCAGCGTCGTCGTGAAGCGCTGCCAGGACGCGTCGCGCGCCGGCTGCCCCTCGGGCGTCTGCCTCGTGAGCTCGTCCGCGAAGAGCGCCGTGACCGCCGGCGCGCCGTCGCGCCCTGAGGCCATCGCCTTCACCACGGAGCCGGCGTACTGCGGGTGGTTGTCGCCGTAGAAGCTGACGCAGCGTCGGCGATCCGGCGTCAGGTACGAGGTGAAGAAGCCGGCCGGCCCCGAAAGATCGCCGTGCACGTTTGCCGCCGAGAGCGCGATCACGCCGTCCGCGCCGACCGCCGCCGTGTGCGGCCGGAAGTATTGCGCCCGCTCGTCGAGCGCGAACCGGCCCGGCGCCTCCTTCTCGACCATCGTGTTGGGCGAGGTCCCCGCCGCGACGCAGACCGTCCGCGCCGGCAGCTCGATCGTCTCGCCGCCCGCGCGTGCGAACGTCACCGCACGCACCGCCCCATGGGCGTCCGCGTGCGCCTCGCGCGGATCGAGCCCCTCCGCGAACCAGATCCCCTCCTCGAGGCCCTTCTGGATCTCCTCGTGGTTGAGGCGGTAGGCGGGGCTGTCGGTGAGCGCCTTGCGGTAGCAGAGCGTCACGCCGCCCCAGCTCCGTACGAGCGCGACGAGCTCCGGCGCCTCGCCCGCCGCCGCCGCCCGCGCGCGCTCGGCGCGGATCGCCCTTGCATGAGCGAGCTGCTCGGCGAGCACCTCCCGCTCCTCCGCGTCGAAGATCGTCGTCGCGTCGAGCCCCTGCTCCGCGACGAGGGTCTCCCAGCGGTGCAGCGCCTTCTCGACCTGCACCGGGTAGTACGCGACGAGCTCCGTCGCCGCGTCGATCGCCGTGAGCCCGCCGCCGATGACGAGCGCCGGCAGCCGCACCTGCAGGACCGCGAGCGAGTCGCGCTTGAAGGCGCCGGAGAGCTGCAACGCCATCAGGAAGTCGCTCGCCTTGCGGAGGCCGCGCAGCAGGTTGTTCTTCAGCGAGACCAGCGTCGGCCGCCCTGCGCCCGCCGCGAGCGCGACGTGGTGGAAGCCGAGCTCGAACGCCTGCTCCACCGTCAGCGTGCCGCCGATCCGCACGCCCCCGAACAGCCGGAAGTTCTGCCGCCGCACCAGGTTCAACTGCAGCAGCGAGAGGAAGCTCTTGTCCCATCGGACCGTGATGCCGTACTCGCTGACGCCGCCGAAGCCGCCGAGGATCCGCTCGTCGAGCGCCCCACGGAGCACGCTCGCGTCTCGGATCGGGCCGTGCAGCAACGCGTCAGGCAGCGGCTCGATCTTCAACCCGTCGACGCCGACGACGCCGAAGCCTTCGTTCACGAGGTGGTGCGCGAGCGTGTAGCCGGCGGGCCCCTGCCCCGCGACCAGCACGTCGCGGCCGTTGTAGGGCAGCGCGAACGGGCGCGCGAGGTTCACCGGGTTGAAGCGCGTCAGCAGGCTCCAGAGCTCGAAGCCCCACGGCAGCGCCAGCACCTCCGTGAGCACGCGCGTCTCGACGCGGGGGATGTCGACCGGATCCTGCGCCTGGAAGACGCACGACTTCATGCAGTCGTTGCAGATGCGGTGGCCCGTGCCCGGGAGCATCGGATTGCCGACACAGATCAGCGCGAGGGCGCCGAGCGGGTCACCCTCGCCGTACCGCGCGTGCATCTCCGAGACGTGCTCCTCGAGCGGACAACCGTGCAGCTTCGCGCCCGCGGGGTTCGTCCGGAACGGCACGTGGCCGTCCGCCGCCGGCTTGTCGACGAGCCCCGTGCTGCACGAGTCCTTGCTGCGCTCATGACAGAGCAGGCAGGTGTCGACCTCGGAGAGCGCCATCCGGCGCGTGCCGCGATCGTCCGTCAGCCCGAAGCCGTCCCGCCGTCGCAGCTCGTGCGCGTGGGCCTCGAGCCGCCACGGCTTGCCGTCGTCCGGCCTGCGTAGCTGCACGAGCTGGCCGAAGTCGAGCTTCTTCTGCAGGTGGTACGACGAGAAGCCTGCGACGAGCGCACGCCCCTCGGGGTGCAGCGGCCGGGCGTAGACCCAGCGATCCAGCCGCTGGAGCACGGCCCGGACGAGCGCACCGTCGCCTTCGATCGTGCCCGGCGCGCCGCCCTCGGCCAGCGCCGCGTTCGGCCCGGTGGCCGCGCGTCGGACCCGTGCCGCGGTCGCGCGCGCGGCGGCAGGCAGCTCTGCGTCCGTCGGGGCCGGTCGGCGATCGTAGGCCTTGCGCGCCTCGAGCAGCGGGAGGATCGCCTCGGCGATGCGCAGCTCGGGATCCGCGGCCGTCGTGCAGCCCGGCGCGAGCGCCTCGAGCAGCGCGGTCGCCTGCGCCTCCAGCGCCGGAAAGTCCTGCGCCGTCGGCCGGTCGGGCGCGCCTCGGCGGAAGGCGCCCCGGACGAACAGTTCCTGCTTCACCCGGAAGAGCGGCCGCTCGGCCGTGAGCGACGCCTGCAGCGCGGCGAGCTCCTGCTCGATCCCGAAGAGCCGGCCGAGGAACGTGGAGGTCTGCGACGCGAGCTCCAGCAGCAGCGCGCTCCGCTCCGGACCCCGCGCCTCGGGCGTCGCCCGCGCCGCCTCGAGCCGGTGCGCGAGCGCGGGGTCGTCGCGCTGCAGCTCGGCGAGGAAGCGATCGTGGAGCCTGCGGAGCCCCTCGGGCGCGTGCAGGTCTGCGTGGGTGAAACCGTCGATCCCGAGAGGCTGCTCGAAGCCGGCCATGCAGGCGCTCCTGCGGCCGCACGATGAACCGCGCGGAGGTGCCGTTTGTAGCAGGCGCCCCGCAGCCGCGCACGGCTTCCACCGGAGACGACTGCGGGCGCCCGGTCTCCCGGACGCCCGCGCACGACGAACCCCTGCAACCGTCGCTACTCGCCCGACTGCTTGAAGACGAACGGGTAGGTCACGACGACGACGCCGCCGCCCTTGGGCTTGGGGAACTCCCAGCTCTTCACGCGGCTCGAGAGGCAGCTCTCGACGGTCCCGTTGTTCATCGTCGTCTGCGCGATCGACGCAGAGCTGACCGTGCCGTTGGCGGTGATGACGAACTTCACGGCGATCTTGCCGGCGAGCTTCGGGTTGCGGACGAGCTCCTGCTCGTAGCAGTAGCGGATCTGCGAGCGGTGGGCCTGGATGACCTTGCGGATGAGCTCCTTGTCGAGCGAGCCGGTCACGATCGCGCTCGAGGCGTCGATGCTGACGTCCGCCGAGCCCTTCGACCCGAGGCCTCCGACGCCGGTGCCGTACGAGCCGGTGCCGCCGCCGCGCCCCTTCGTGCCGACGTCGCCGACGCCGATCGTGTTGCCGACGCCGCCGCCGCCGATCCCCGCGCCCTTGAGCCCGAGCGCGCCGAAGCCGTGGGCGTCACCGACCTGCGTGCCGGTGATGCCGCCGATGGCGCCCTTGAGATCGCCGCCGAGGCCGCCGGAGCCCATGATCGTCGCGAGGCCCGAGTTCTGCGACCGGCCGAGCATCGCGAGCAGGCCCTTGTTCTTGACCTGCTCCTTGTCGTTCGGGTCGATCGCCTTGGGCGCAGAGCGCGCCGGCGGCTTCTTCGTCTCGGCGACCTCCTTCTTGCCGCTCTTGCCCTCGTCGCTCTTCGCCTTCGCCGCCGCCTCGCCGGGATCCTTGGTGTCGTCGAGCGACTTGAGCTTCTCGAGCTTCTTCTTCTCCGGGGGCCGGACGATGAGCTTCGTGAAGCGCGCCTGGTTGCTGAAGAGGTCGTCGGCGAGCAGGTCTGCGTCGAGCGCGGAGTTGAGGATCGTGACGATGGAGCCGGCGCCGAAGAAGAGGATCAGCACCAGCAGATTGAGGAACTGGTAGTCGATCTTCTCCGCGAGGGGCGCGATCGCGGGCTTCGGCTTCGGGCGGAAGCAGACGTCCGCGCGCACGTGGCCGAGATCGATCCAGGCGGCGCAGTCGCTGCCGAGCTTCACCTCGAAGCCGCCTTCGGTGGCGCGCGCCTCCTTGCGCTGCACGAGCTCCTTCAGCCGCGAGACGTGGCCGCCGCGATCGAGCTCACCGTCATTTTTGGCCGAGAAGCGCAGCCACCAGGTCTCGCCCTCGCGGCGCAGGAGCGTCAGGCTGGAAGCTTCGCCCTCCCCGATCTCGACCTCGATCGACGCGGTCTTCGCGGTGCCGAGCGTGATCGCCGGCTCCTTGTCGAAGAGGCCCGACGCGAGCTGCGTGTTGCCCCAGTAGATGCGGACGTCGAGCGCGAGCGCGAGCCCGCGCGCCTCCTGCAGAGGCTGCGGTCGGCTCGGCGCGCCCTCGCGACGGGGCCAGTGGGCGTGCAGATCGGGGTCCTGGAAGTCCCAGTGACCGTCGTGATCGAGGTCCACGGTGTCGTCGTGCTCGAACGCCGCATGGGGCGGCGGCGGCGGCGCGGCGTGCAGGACCGGGGCGTGCTGCACCGGGGAGTGGCCGACCGCGGCGGGGAGGACCGAGGCCTGCACGATCCCGGGGGACGCGGACGCGAGCGCGACCTTGGCGAGGACGACCGACGCAGGCGGCGCGGCCACTACGACGCTCGGCGCTGACGCGGGTGGCGCTGCGAGGACCGCCGGGGGTGCGGCCTCGACGATGACGCTCGGCTCGACCACCACGCTCGGTGCGACCACCACGCTCGGTGCGACCACCACGCTCTCTGCGGCGGCGACGCTCGGTGCGAGGGCGACGCTCGGTGCGCCGACGCCAGCCGCGACCTCCGCGCCGCCGACCTGGAGCTCGATCCGCGTGTTGCCGAGCGAGATCTCGTCACCCGACGCGAGCGAGCCCTTGCTCACCCGCTTGCCGTTGACGAACGTGCCCTCGACCGAGCCCATGTCGATGATCGAGAGCGAGCCGTCCGAGGCCACCTCGACGACCGCGTGGATGCGGCTCACCTTCTCGTCCTCGAGGCACAGGTGCGCCGAAGAGAGCCGGCCGATCTTGATGATGTCCCGGTGAAACTCCTTGGTCGCGACCAGGTCGCTCCCTCGGAAGATCCGCATCGTGAGCGGGATCGCCATTCCTGCCTCCGGTCCGTGTCGCCCGTCCACAAGGACAGCGCCACGGCCGTCTGGTTCCGGCCCGAAGGCCAAAAGACTCGTCAGAGCTCGCCGACCGACTCCAGGACCTCTTCTCGGAACTCCTCGCGGACCTTGATCAGGTTCGTGTAGGAGACCTTCTTGCGCGCGTCTACGAACTCACCATCGGGCTTGGTGAGATCGCCCTGGATCGTGTCGTCCTCGAAGTTGATGACCGTCTTCTTCTCGTACTTCTCCGCCTCCGCGGCGAGCGCGGGCGACGCGGGCAGCACGACGAGGAGCAGGACGAACGACGCGGCGACGAGCCGGACGATGCGCTTCACGACGACCTCCAGGGAGTGGGCACTCTAGCAGAGCCCTGCCCGGGTCTGCCGGTTCCCCCGGCGCACGCGGTCAACCCGGCTCCTCCGCCGGCTCATCTGCGTCCTTGGCCGGCTTGGGCGGCGACGGCGCGGGTCGCTCCGGCGGGGCCGGCTTCTTCTCCTCGGGCGCAGGCGCGGCCACCGGGGGCGGCGCGGGCGTCGGCGCACCCGGCGACTTCGCGGCGTCGCCGCCGAGCGTCGCGTTGGGATCCGCGGCGCCCGCCTTGGCCGCCTCCTCGAGCGCCTTCGCGGCGGCCTCCTTGCGCTTCGCCTCGGCCTCCGCCTTCGCCGCGACCTCCGCCGCCGCGGCGTCGGCCTTCGCCTTGGCGTCAGCGACCTTGGCCTCCTCCTCGGCCTGCTTCGCCGCGATCTCGCCCTCCTTCTTGGCCTCGATCAGCGCGCGGCACTCCTGGATGTAGCCGAAGACCGGGTGGTCGGAGGGGATCGAGGAGGTCGGGTGGCGGGTGAAGCGCTCGTAGTACTCGAGCGCCTTGTCCGGCGCGTCTTTGTACTTGTGCAGGATGACGCCCGTCGCGAAGACCGGCGCGACCTTCTCGGGATCGATCGCGAGCGCCTTCTCGTAAGCGGCGAGCGCCTCGTCGAGCTTGCCCTGCGCGCGCAGGACGACGCCGAGCGAGTAATGCAGGTCCGGGTCCTTGGGTCGCGACTCGAGCAGCTTGCGCAGCTCCCGCTCCGCCACCGGCCAGTTCCGGCTCCCGACCGCCATCTCGATCAGCTTGCCGCGGGCCGGGCCGTAGTCGGCGCGCAGCGCGAGGGTCTTCTTGTATTGGGCCTGCGCCGCGAGCAGCTCTCCCTCCTTCTCGAGGATCTGGCCGAGCGCGAACGCGAGCTCCGGGTCGTTCGCGTCGAGCGCGCTCGCCCGCAGCGCCACCAACCGCGCGAGCTGGAGATCGCCCTTGTCGAGGTGGACGCGAAGCTGCACCTTCATCGCCGTCAGGTTCTTCGGATCCCGCAGCAGCGACTCGCGCGCCAGCTCCAGCGCCCGCTCCGCGTCGCCGCCTTCGCGCACCAGCGAGGCGAGGCGCGCCCGGGCGCCGGCGTCATCGGGGTAGCGCTCGAGGATCTTCTTGTACTGCTCGGCCGCCTCATCGCCCCGACCCGCGTTCTCCATCATGACCGCGAGGTTCTCGTACGCCGCGGTCAGCGACGGCTTCGTCGAGATCGCCCGCTTGTAATGCGCGACCGCCTCGTCGGGCTTTCCGCGCTTCTCCGCGAGCACGCCGAGGTTGTAGTGCGCCTCACCGAGGTCGCCGTCCGCCTCGAGCGCCTGTGCGAACTTGCCCGTCAGCTTCTCCCAGTCGGGCGCACCCGCCTTGCGCTGCTGCTCATACAGCGCGACCGCCTCGTCGAAGCGCCGCTTGGCGCCCTCCGAGACCTCCGCCCTGCCACCGCCGCCCGTCTCCGGGCCCCCGACCTCGATCGGGCCGCTCGGGCCCGCCGGCGTCGTCGTGCAGGCGGCGCCGACGCTGGCGACGGCGACGCAGATCCCCAGCCACCTCGTTCGGGCGCTCACAGCAGATCCTCGTCGGTCGGCTCATCGGAGGAGCCGCCCTTCTTCTTCTTCGGCAGCGGGGGTTCGTCCGAGGGCGCGGTGGGCGAGCCCGGGTCGACCGGCGCGCGCGCGCCCTTCGGCGCGACGGCGGCCTTCGGTCCGGCGACCTTCACGTCCGCCACGCTCGAGGCCTCGGAGCCCTTCGCGGCGACCACCGGCGGCGCGACGAGCTTCACGAGCAGCCCCGCCCCGACCTTCGGCGCCGGCGGCGTCTGCGGCGCGGGGACCGGCTCGATCACCTCCGGGAACTTCTCGGCCGACGACCGCGCCAGCTTCGCGAGCGCGTCCTCGGAGCACTCGTTGGACACATCGAACTCGCGGGCCTTGCCGACCGCCGTCTCGAGCGCCTCGATCGCCTTGAGCTCGATCGGCTGCGCCTGTTCGGCGAGCGCTGCCTTGTAGTTCTCGATGCCCTCCTCGTTGAGGCCCTTGGGCACCGGTGCGTCGAAGAAGGTCTGCGCGAAGTTCTGGTACGCCATGCCGATCTTGTACAGGCCGCAGATCGCGGGGCCCGCGACCTTGAAGCCCACCGTCTCGGTGTATCGCTTCTGGATCTCGCCGAGCTTGGTGGCCTTGAGCTTGAGCAGCTTGCCCATCTCCGCCTCCGGCAGCTTCAGCCGGATGCGCGCGTACTCGTCCCAGTAGGGCTCCGAGAGCACGTAGTGCGCCTGCGCGACCGCCTCGAGCCCCCCGCCGGACTCGCCGCCGAGCTTCTCCTTGGCCTTGCCCGGGAGCTTCTTGTAGTAGTCCCAGATCCGCTCGTACGTCTTCTTCGCCGCGCCCTTGTTCTTCTGCTTCTCGTAGATCTTCACGATGCGCAGCTCGTTCGCGAGCACCTTGGCGGGATCCCGCGTGTACTTCTGGCCGTAGGCCTCGAGCTGGCGGAGGGCGTCGTTGTATTTCTTGTTTCGCTCGTGGAGGAGCGCGACGGAGAGGAAGACATCCTCGGTGTCTGCGTCCTTCGGCCAGAGCTCGACGTACTGCTCCCGATCCTTGAGCGCGCGCCGGTAGTCCCCGAGGCCCTCGCGGAAGATGCCTGCGTCGAAGAGCGCGGTCTTCGCCTTGTCCTCCTCGTAGGTCGGCCCCTTCTTCGGCGGCCCGACGGGCGCGGCCTTCGCGCCCTTCTTTGACGCCGGCGCCCGCTTCCCGCCCTTGCCGCTCTTCTGCTCGACCCAGCGGGCGACGTAGAGCTCGAAGTAGTCCGCCGCCGGCGCGTAGTCACCGATGTCCGCGTAGGCCCCGGCGTTCGCGAAGAGCGCCTGCGGCCCGAGGTTGCTGTCGGGGAACTCCTTGATGATCCGATCCCGCGCCCGGATCGAGTCGAGCACGCGGCCGGCCTTGTAGAGCTCGATCGAGGCGTTGAAGACCGCCTCGTCCGCGAGCTCGCTCTTCGGCCAGTCCTTCACGAAGGCGATGTATCGCTCCGCCGCCTGCTCGTGTTCGCCCTTCGCCGCGATCTTCTCTGCGAGCTTGAACGTGTTCTTCTCGATGATCCGCTCGAGATCGGCCTTGAAGTCGCCCTTCGCGAGCTTCGGCTCCGCGTAGAATTTCCGGGCCCACTCGTCGATCCGCTCGAAGTCGCCCTGGAGGTTGTAGACGTCGAGGATCAGGTTCGCCGAGTAGACCGCGAGCTCGCTGCCCGGGTTCTCGAGCGCGATGATCGCGAAGCTCTTCACGGCCTCGTCGAAGTAATTGTAGCGATACTTGATCTGCGCCGCCTTGTAGGCGATCTCGACCCGCTTGTCGCCGCCGGGGACGAACGTCAGGTAGTTCTCGCACGCCTCGAGCAGCGCCTGCTTGAGCGGCGGGATCGGGAACTGCCTGGTCGGGTTCTTCGCCGCCTCCTTCTCCGTCGGATCGTCCGTCTTCTTGACGACCTCGTCGTAGGAGAAGAGCGCGCCCTCGGTCGACTTCGTCAGCCACTTGCCGGGCTTCTCGCTCTTCTTGACCCGCTCGACGTCCATCCGGACGACCTTCGAGTACTCCTCGGCCGCCAGATCGTACTTCTGAAGGTTCTCGAAGAGCAGCTCGGCGTGGAAGAACCGCAGGTCGTAGCTCTTCGCCGTGTCGGGGAAGATCGCGAGGTAGTCGTTGTAGGCCTCGTTGGCAAACAAGAACGTCTCCTCGTCGCGCGTCTTCTTCCCCTCGTTGTGCCAGCTCACCGCGAGGTTGCTGAGCGTGCGCTCGGCCAGCTCCTTGGCCTCCTTGAGCGACGCCTTGTCCTGCTCCGTCTTGATGTTCCCGCTCTTCTCGACGGCCTGGAAGATCTTCACGAGCTCACGGGCCTGCACGACCGTGATCTGCTTCTTGCCGACGCGCATGACGGCGTCGACGATGCGGCCCTGGAAGAACGGCGCCTGCGGCGAGGTGGGCCGATCCTTGATGAGCGCGCGGTAGACGAGGATCGACTCCTTGTCCTTGCCGTCGTCGTAGTAGATGCCGGCGAGGCCGTTGAGCATGCCCCACCAGTTCTCGTCGCCGCCGACCTTCTTGAAGTCGTCCTTGGCGGCCGTCGGATCTCCGAAGTGGGAGTACGAGAGGACGTAGTCCTTGCGCGCCTCGCGGACGAGCGCGGCCTTGTTGTCCTTGGCCGTGCCGCCGGCGAGATCGCCGTAGTAGATCGTCGCCTTGTATTTGTCTGCGGCCGCCGGGAAGTCGCCGAGGTTGTAGTGGCACCAGCCCTGCTTGTAGATCGCGAAGCCGTAGACCTTGGACTCGGTGAACTGCGCCGCGCGCTCATACGCCTCGAGCGCCTTCTGCAGCAGCTCGCGCCGGCCCTTGCTGTTGTTGAAGTAGAACTCGCCGAACGCCAGGTACGAGTCCGGCACGTACTTCGACTGCGGGAAGCGCTTGATCAGCTGCTCGTACGCCTTCATGGCGTCGCGCACGTCGCCCTTCTCATACAGGTTCTGCGCCAGGAAGAAGAGCACCTCGTCCAGCCGCTTGTACTGGGGATACTGCTTGAAGATCGACTTGTACTTCTCGATCGCCTCGGCCTGGAACTGGTCCTTCTTCTGCGCGAAGCCCTGCTTCTCCGCCGTCGCCGCCGCGAGACAAGCCTCGTCCTTCTTCTCCTTGCAGGCGATGAGCTCGTCGTCCTTCCGGTTCATCTCGAAGAACCAGTACTTCGACTCCTCCCAGTAGAGCTCGCCGAGCCGGAAGAGCAGATCCGGCTTCTCCTTGGGATCGTTGTTCAGCTCGGACATCTGCTGCAGCGTGCGCAACAATTCGCGCCGTTTGTCCTTGAGCTGCAGCTCGACGGTGAAGCGGAACTTGTCGTACTCGAGCGTCGGGCGCGGACCGCCGTCCTTCTTGCCCACCTTCGGACGGGAGACGTCGCCGGCGAGGTCCTTGCCGGGACCGCCCGAATCCTCCTTCTTGCCGAGCGTCGGATCGGGCGCCCCCGCGGCGCGCGCCGTCTGGGCGAACGCGTCGGGCGCGGGGAGCAGCAGACACAACGAGAGCAGGATCGCAGCAGACGAGGTGGGCACGCTCACTTCTCCTTGCAGCCCTTGGTCAGCGTGTACTGGTAGGTGCCGAGCTCGTCGCGCCAGAACTCGCCCTCGTAGGGCCAGTAGACGTGCTCGTCGTCGACCGCGGTCGAATACTTGTAGTCCTTCACGACGGCGACCTTGGAGCCCGACTGGAGCGACGCCTCGAGGACGTCCTTCTCCCGCGTGCCGATCTCCGCCTTGATCGCGAGCGCGCGATAGTTGAGATCCCCGAGCCCCTTCTGCTCCCGCTCGAGCTTGCGCTTGGCGTAGAAGCCGGCCTTCTTCTGCAGCTCGACCCGCTGGCCCTTGAGCCCCTCCGTGAGCTCCTTGGCCGTCTCGGAGAACTTGAACGAGTCCTTCCGGCCAGCGATGCCATCCATCTCGCGATCGAGCTCGAGGATGCCGTCGTTGAGGTGGCCGAGCTCCTTGTCGGAGAGCGCGAGCTTGAGGATGCGCCGCAGCGCCGCGTCCTTGCCCGCCTCCTTGATGCCGAGCGACTTCTTCTGAATCTCGTCGAGGATGGCGTAGTAGTCCTCGGGCGCGCCGAAGTCCTGCTTCAGGAGGGCCTCGAGCTGCTTGTATACCGGCAGATACGTCTTGTTGAACTCCTCGACGATCCGGTTCGCCTCGGTGTATCGGCAGTTCTCGTAGTAGATGACCGCCTTGAGGATCAGCGCCTCGGGGAAGTACTCGTCCTGGAAGAAGGGCGAGTGCAGCGTGATCATGTTCCCGAGCGCCTTCTCGTACTGGCCGACGCGGAAGTGCGCCCAGCTCGCCTCGTAGAGCGCCTGGAGCCACTGGTCCGAGCCGCGGGCGACCTTGTCGTAATAGAAGACCGCATAGCGGTTCTGCTTGAACTCGTAGTGGATGCGGGCGAGCTGCATGAAGCTCTGCTCCCGCAGGCGCGGATCCTTGAGGCCCTCGCCGCGCGGGTTGAGGACGCGCACGACCTCCTTGAAGGACTCCAGCGACGGCTCGAACTTGCCCTGGACGTAGTAGCTCAGGCCCTCGAGGTACTTCGCCTTCGCGTAGAATTTGCTGTTCTTCGGGAGCTGCGCGAGCAGCTTCTGGGTCTCGGCGAGCGCCTTGTTCCCGTCCGCCATCAGCGGCGCCTTGTCCTCGTCGTCCATGGCCGAGGCGGCGTCGATCAGCGCGACCGCGCGCACGAAGTTGTACTTCGCGAGGAGATACTTGAACTCCTCGCGGTACTTCTCCGGGAATTCGACGTTCGAATACTTCGCGATCTCGTCGAGCACCACCGACTGGTCCTCGATCTTGCGTGAGACGAAGAAGAGCCACTCGATCGACGTCTTGAAGTACTTCCCGCTCTCGCCCTTCTCCAGGATCTGGCGGAAGATCGACAGCGACGAGTGATACATGCCGAGCCGGAAGAGCGCCTTGGCGAGCAGGTAGCGCGCCTCGTCGTGCTGATCGGCGGCGGCTCCATCCTTGAGGATCTCGCCGAACGACACCGCGGCGCCCTCGTAGTCCTCCTGCGTGAAGAGCCCCTTCGCCGCCTCGAGCTTCTGGCGGTCGCTGGTCTTGCCGGTCACGTCGAAGCCGTCGAACGACATCGTCGGCGCGGCCTTCGGCTTGTCCGGCTTCTTCTCCGCCTTCTTCTCCGGCGTCGCGGGCTTGTCGAGGGTCGGAAGTTTCGCTGGCCCCGTGTCGACCGGCGGCGTGGTCTCCGGCTCCTTCTTCTTGCCGGGCTTCTTCGCCGGGCCCTTGGGCTTCTCCTTCTTCTTGGGCGTCGGCGAGCCCTCGTCCTCGGAGAGATCGAGCCCCTCGAAGGAGATCTGCGCCGCGGCGAACCCGGGGCGCGTGAGCGGCAGGACGAAGGCGGTGACGAGGAGCGCGGTGCGGAGACGTTTGTTCACGACTCGCTCCCTCCCCCGACGAACCAGGAGAGGCCGACGGAGAACAGGAGCTGGTTCTGCGTGTCCGCCTCGCCGTTGACCTCCATCGAGTAGACGAGATCCCGGACCTCGAGCCGCAGGACGATCGAACGGGTCAGGAAGTATCGCTGGCCGAAGGCGAGGTGGCCCTCTGGCGCGAACGCCTCGACCGCCGCGTCCGAGCCGGTCGGCGCGATCTTCGTCTGCACGACGCCGCCGCCGACGAGCAGGTAGGTGTCGAAGTGCAGCACGCTCTCGGAGAGGACCGAGATCTTGCCGTAGAGCGGCGACCAGCTCGCCTCGGCGGCCGCCATGATCCCGAAGTCACCGGGGCTTCGGACGAGATCCTCCTTGGTGGGGACCTCGCAGTCGCCGCCCTTGCTGTCGCAGCGGGTCACCGAGCCGGACGGAGCGGAGATCCCGTAGCCGACGTTGAGCCCGGCCGACCATGCCTCTGCGAAGTGA
>CAYHCR010000020.1:0-13314 GCA_964354895.1 uncultured Myxococcales bacterium
ACACGGACGCGATCATCCCCGGGCAGTTCTGCCACCTGACGAAGCTCGAGGAGATCGGCGCGGTCGCGTTTCACTTCGTCCGGCCCGAATTCGGCGCGCGCGTGCAGGGCGGGCGGACGATCGTCGTGGCGGGCGAGGGCTGGGGCTCCGGCAGCTCGCGCGAGCACGCGGTCTGGGCGCTCCAGGGCGTCGGCGTGCAGCTCGTCATCGCGAAGAGCTACGCCTTCATCCACAAGCGCAACCTCGTCAACGAGGCGGTCCCCTACCTCGTCGTGCAGGACGAGGCGTTCTACGCGCTGGCCGAAGAGGACGCAGAGCTGCACGTCGAGCTCGGCGCCGGGACCGTCACGCACGTCGCGTCGGGGCGGACGTTCACCGCGCAGCCGACCCCGCGCGTGGTCGCAGCGCTCGCCGGCGCGGGCGGGCTCGTGCAGGCGGTCAAGACGCATGGGAAGCAGGTCTTCTCGCGGCTCGCGGGCGGGTAGCGCGGGCTCAGCGGTCCCCGTACGTCATCACCAGATACATCGTCGCCTCGCCCTTGCCGTCGTTGCGGTAGGCGTGCGGCGTGTCGGCCTGAAACACGATCGCGTCGCCCGGCTCGAGCGACTGGCTGCCCTCGGGCAGCTCGATCACGACGGTCCCGCTCGTGACGACGAGGTTCTCGATCGTGCCGGGCGCGTGCGCCTCCGCGCGCTCGATTGCCCCGGCGGAGAGCTTGAGCTCGTAGAATTCGACGCGGCGGCTGCCCGTGGGCGGGTGGAGCGCGCGCGAGGAGAAGCCCCCGTCGGCGCTGGTGAGCCGGCGGGCCTTGCCGATCGGGAAGTGTTGCGTGCCGGGCGGCGGATCGGCGCTCATGAGCTCGGAGAAAGGCACCGCGAGCGCGCTCGAGATCTTCCAGAGCACGTTGATCGTCGGCGCGCTCTGCCCGAGCTCGATCTGGCCGAGCATCGCGCGGCTCACGCCCGACCGCTTCGCGAGCGCCTCGAGCGAGAGGCCGCCGGACTGGCGGAGGCGGCGGAGGTTCTGGCCCACGACGGGGGCGAGGTCGGGCGAGGGGCGTCCGTCCGGATCGGCGGCGGCGGACGCTTCGGTCGGCTTCTTGCGCGGCATGGTGCGAGATCCTCCGCTTGAGCGGACGAGCCGGCAAGCGGGAAGATGGGCGCCGCTGGGGCGGATCAGGCCGCGGCGGCGGCGATCCGGGCGCGGCGGCGGCGCGAGATCAGCTTCGCCGCGATGATGCCGATCTCGTAACAGAGGATCATCGGCACGGCCATGAGCGCGAGGTTGAGCGGATCGCCGGTCGGCGTGAGGATCGCGGCGACGATCACGTTCACGACGATCGCGTAGCGGCGGACCCGCGCCAGCTCCGTGCCGTCGATGATCCCGAGCGCCGCGAGGAGCGCGAAGACCACCGGGATCTCGAAGATCGCGCCGAACGCCAGCAGCAGCACCAGCACCAGATTGAGCTGCTCCTTCATGGAGAGCATGGGCTTCGTCCAGTCGGCGAGCTCCACGCCGCGGCTCGCCGCCACGAAGCGGCTGCGCAGCCCGTCCCAGCGCTCGAGCAGCAGTGCGGCCCTCGCGCCCTCGGCGCCGCCGACCGCCTCCTGCACGCTCTGTCGCAGCGCCGCCTCCGCCGCCGCGAGCTCCCGGCCGGCGTCGGTCGTCGCGCCCGCGAGCGCAGAGCTGCGCGCCCGCTCGCGCGCCGCGATCGACTGCTGCAGCGGGAGCGCCCCCTGCCCGCTGCGCGCCACTGCGCGATCGGCGGCGTCGAGCAGCGGATCCAGCGCGTTCGCCCGCGCGACGAGCGCTGCGGCGTCCGACTCCGACGCGGCCGGCAGTCCCCCGAGATCGCCCTCGCCGAGCGCGACGAGCCGCTCGGCGCCCGCCAGATCGCCCGCCTTCAGCAGCCGCCCTGCGTCGTCGATGCGCCCCTTCGACCGCAGCAGGACGACGCGCTGGTCGCGGACCTCCTCGGGCTTGAGCAGGAACTGAAAGGCCGGCGGCAGCACCGCGAAGTACGCGAACGCCGCCCCGCCGACGAAGCAGAGCGTGCCCGCGATCACGAAGGGCGCCGCCATCTTGCGCTCGGCCTTGAAGAGCCCGGGAGAGACGAAGCCCCAGAGCTGCGCCAGGATCACCGGCGCGCTGAAGAAGAGGCCGGCGTAGAGGCCGACCTTGATGAGCGTGTTGAGCTCCTCGACGGCGCTCGTCTGGACGAGCGTGCGCTCGCCCTCGGGGAGCGCGGCGAGGATCGGCGCGACGAGGATGTGGAAGAGCTCTTTGGCGAACGCGAGCGAGAGCGTGCCGAGGACCAGGACCGCGAGGACGGAGCGCTTGAGGCGATCCCGCAGCTCGCCGAGGTGCTCCAGCAGCGAGATCTTCAAGCCCTCGCCGGGCGCCCGCTCGGTCACGCCGTACCCTCCGGGGGCTTCGCTGGTGCTTCGGGCGGGGCCGGGTCCGACGACAGGCTGGGCGTCGCGGGCGGGGCGGACGTGCCGGTCTGCAGCGCGGCCTCGAACGGCGTCGCGGGAACGGGCGCCGGTGGGGCGGCCGGGACGCCCGGACCGGAGGTCGGCATCACGGCGGAGGACGGTCCGCTCGGCCGAGGGACGAAGCCTTCCACCGAGCGGATCGCCGGCCGCGCGGGCGAGGCCGGCCCGCCGTCCATCTTGTAGAACTCGCCCTCGAACGTGCCGCGCAGCTCGCTCGTCGCCGAGCGGAACTGGCGCATCCAGCCGCCCAGCTTGCGCGCCATCTCGGGAAGGCCCTTGGGGCCCAGCACGAGCAGCGCGACGCCGAAGATGATGACGAGCTCACCGAACGAGAGTCCGAACACGGTGCGTTTCTGGCACCGGGGCGGCCCGCAGGCAAGTCACCGTCTTCACAGCGCGAGCGCCAGCTGCTGCAGCCGCGCCGGCGGACGAGCGAAGGTCGTGGGCGGCGCGGGCTCGTGCGTGGTCGCGAGCCCGTACGTCTCGCAGCTCGACCGGAAGAGCGCGCGGATCGCGTCCGCGTAGGGCCCCTCCCCCTTGCCGCGCACGCCGAAGCGCGCGTCGTAGAGCTTGCCGCCCTGGGACTCGCGCAGCCGGTGCAGCACCCGCTCGGCCTGGAGCGGGAGGCCGTGGCGCAGCCGCTGCTCGAAGACCTCCGCAGTACTTCCGGGGAGGCGCAGGAGGATCGGCGTCGCGCTCGTCGCGCCCGCCTCCTTCGCCCGCCGCAGCAGCCGCGGGAGCTCCGCGTCGGAGAGCCCCGGCACGATCGGCGCGGCCATGAGCCCGACGGGCAGTCCTGCGTCTGCGACCGCGGCCATCAGCTCGAAGCGGCGCTCCGGCGGCGGCGCCCCCGGCTCGAGCACGCGCGCGACGTTCGGATCGAGGAACGGGATCGAGATCCGCACCTCGACGCGCGCGACCGCGTGCAGCTCCCGCAGCAGCGGCAGGTCGCGGAGGAGCGTCGTGCCCTTCGTGACGATGCCGACCGGCTGCCGGTGCGTCAGACAGACCTGCAGACATGCGCGCGTGAGGCCGAGCTTCGCCTCGATCGGCTGGTAGGGATCCGTCACGCCCGAGAACGCGAGCGGCGCGCCGCTCCAGGAGGGCGCCGCGAAGGCCTCGGCGAGCAGCGCGCCGGCCCGCGCCTTGGCGAAGAGCCGCGTCTCGAAGTCGGTGCCGGCGCCGAGACCCAGGTATTCATGCGTGGGCCGCGCGTAGCAGTACGCGCAGGCGTGCTGGCAGCCGCGGTAGGGGTTCACGGAGTGCGTGAAGGGGACGTCGGGGCTGTCGTTGCGGCTCACGATGCTGCGGCTCTGATCCCAGATCACCTCGACGCCCACGCCGGGGTGGTCGTCGTCGTACTCGACGAAGGTGGAGAGGAAGCGATTGGGGGGGTTCGCGGGCGGGCGGCGGCGCATCCGCGCAGCATACTGAACATTTGTAACGTGTCACAACCTTGCGGGTCATCCCCGCGCGGGTACGGTGCGGCCATGAAGCTCGGAATCGACTTCGGCACCACGCGGACCGTCGTGGCGGTGGCCGATCGCGGCAACTACCCCATCGTGCAGTTCCTCGACGAGGCCGGCGACGCGCATGACTTCCTGCCGTCGCTCGTCGCGGAGGAGGGCGGCGTGCTGCACTTCGGCTTCGACGCGCGCGATCGACTCGCGACGCCCGGCGCCTCGGTCGTGCGCTCGTTCAAGCGGCTGCTCGCGGACGCGTCGGCCTCGCCCGGCCGGCTCGTGCAGGTCGGCCGCGTGGAGCTGCCGCTCGCGGCGCTCGTCGCGCGCTACCTCGCGCACCTCGCGGAGGCGCTGCAGACGAGCGCCGTCCTGCCCAAGGGCACGCGCAAGAACGCCGTCATGGAGACCGTGATCGCGGTGCCCGCGAGCGCGCTCTCCGCGCAGCGGCTCGTGACGCTCGATGGCTTCCGCAAGGCCGGCCTCTCGCCCCGCGCGATCCTCAACGAGCCCTCGGCCGCAGGCTTTGAATTCACCCACCGCCACTCCGAGCAGGTGACGAGCCGGCGCGAGCACGTCGTCGTCTACGACCTGGGCGGCGGCACGTTCGACGCGAGCCTCGTGCGCGTCTCCGAGCGCCACCACGAGGTGATCGGGACGAGCGGCATCGAGCGGCTCGGCGGCGACGACTTCGACGCGGTGCTGGTCCGGCTCGTGCTGGAGGAGGCGGGCGTGCCGGCCGACGCGCTCTCGCCCGCGGCGCGCACCCGGCTCGCCGAGCAGTGCCGCGAGCTCAAGGAGCGGCTGACCCCGCAGGCGAAGCGGGTGACGATCGATCTGGAGAGCGCGCTCGGCGACGAGGCGCCGGAGCCCGACGTCACGGTGCCGACGGCGGCGTTCTACGAGGCGTGTCAGCCGCTCGTGGAGCAGACGCTCGAGGCGCTCGATCCGCTGCTCGCGCGCATGGAGGAGGCGCAGCCGGGCGGACTGGCAGGGCTGTACGTCGTGGGCGGAGGGTCCTCGCTGCCGGTCGTGGCGCGCACGCTGCGGGAAAAGTTCGGCAGGCGCGTCCACCGCTCGCCCTACCCGTCGGCCGCGACGGCGATCGGGCTGGCGATCGCGGCGGACGACGAGGCGGGCTTCGAGCTCACCGATCGCTTCAGCCGGGCCTTCGGCGTCTTCCGCGAGGGCGACGCCGGGCGCACGGTCACCTTCGATCCGATCTTCACGCACGACGAGACGCTCCCGCGCACGGGCGAGGTGATCTCCACGCGCCGCTACCGGGCGTCGCACAACGTCGGCCACTTCCGGTTCGTCGAGGCCGCGAAGGTGATCGACGGACGGCCCGCGGGCGAGATCCTGCCCTTCGCCGACGTGCGCTTTCCGTTCGATCCGTCGCTGCGCGAAGGCTCGGCAGAACTGTCCGCCGTCGAGATCGCGCGCGGGAGCGAGGGGCCGTTGATCGAGGAGCGCTACGCGATCGATCCCCACGGCATCGTCGAGGTGCGCATCCAGGACGTCGACTCCGGCTACGCGCAGACCTATCGGATGGGCTGACGGCGGCGCCCGATGCTCAGGGCACGCCCTGCAGCGATCCGCGCCGACGTGAGAGCGCCCACTTGAGCGCCGGCGGCGTGACGAGCGTGGTCGCGATGACCATGACGACCATCGCCGAGTAGACCGCCTGGCTGACGACCGCGTGGCCGCCGATCGTCAGGCTGAGGCCGATGTTCGCGAAGATCAGGCCGACCTCGCCGCGCGGGATCATGCCGATCCCGACCGAGAGCCGATCGACGCCCGGCTTGAGCACGCCGAAGGCGCAGACCTGCTTGCCGAGGATCGCGGCGACCGTGAGCGCGCCGGCGAGGCCGAGGACCGCAGGGTCCGTGAAGCTGCGCAGCTCGGTCCGCAGCCCCATCAGGACGAAGAAGACCGGGACGAGGAAGCGCGAGATCGGCTGGATGAGCGTGTGGAGCTTCTCTTCGCCGCGCGCCTCGAAGGCCTTGAAGTGCGTCTCCTCGAGCAGCAGCCCGGCCGCGAAGGCGCCCACGATCGGCGCGAGGCCCACGACCGCCGCGAGCCATGAGAGGCCGAACGCGAACGCGAGGCTCGTGCCGAGCAGGACGCCGGTGGAGCGCAGGCTCGTCGCGAACTGGAAGAGCTTGCGGGAGACCCACATGCCCAGCACGATCGCGCCGACCAGAAAGCCCAGCGCCTTGCCGACGATCGCGCCGACGGCGCCGAGGGAGATCGTGCCGCCCTGGTCGGCGGCCGCGATGACGCCGGAGACCACGGCGAGGATCACGAGCCCGAGGACGTCGTCGATGACGGCGGCGCCCAGGATCACGCGCGCCTCGTCGGTCTGCGACGAACCGGTGTCCTGCAGCACGCGCGCGGTGATGCCGACGCTCGTGGCGGTCAGCGTCGCGCCGATGAAGGCGTGCACGTAGGCGCTCTCACCGGGCAGCAACAGCGCGCTGACGACCCAGCCGAGGCCGAAGGGCGCGACCACGCCGAGCACCGCGACCAGCAGCGCGGAGCCGCCGACCTTCATCATCTGACCGACGGTCGACTGCAGGCCGACCTCGAAGAGCAGCACCAGCACACCGAGCCGCGCGAGGAGATCGATCGAGGCGTCGGTCTTGAAGCCCTCGAGCGCGTGAAAGCCGAAGAGCCCGAGGTTTCCGAGCAGCACGCCCGCGAGCAGCTCGCCGAGCACCGCCGGCTGGCCGAGGCGCACCGCGACGTCCGCGCCGAGCAGCGCGGCGGCGAGCACGACCGCGAGCGAGAGCGCGACCGGGGCAGAGGGATCGTCGGTGGAGGCCGACGCGGCGATCGGCGCGAAGAGCAGCAACCAGCCGATCCCGCGGGGCATGCGGCGCAGCGATGACATGCGTTGCTTCCTGGCTGCGACGCGACGGCGCGCGAGAGAGATCGACTATTCCCAGATGACGAGCCAACTCGCGAGATCCACGCGCCCCCAGAAGTCGCCCTGCCCCGTCGGCACCGGGACGTAGTCGCGGCCGTCGACCGTGGCGCGGTAGGTGATCGTCGCGTCTGCGCCGGGCGTGACGTCGGCGGTGACGTCGGCGCTCCACGGCGGCACGTCGAGCCCCGGGCACCAGCCGCCCCGACCCAGCGGCCAGGTCCCGAATTGGTTGGGCACGACGCCTTCGCCGACGCGCCGGGCGCAGCCGTCGCGCGTGCCGGCCTCCGGGTGCGCCTTGACGTGCTCGGGGCCGCCGTCGATCACGAAGCGGTGCTCGTGGTCGCAGAACTCCGCGCAGTTGCTCCGCTCGGCGCCGAAGCCGTGGCCGCTGATGGTCGCCGCGATCGTCACCTTCGTCGCCGTCGCCGGGATCGCCACGGTGATCGGCGGATAGGCGGCGCCATACTGCTCATCGAGCCGCCGCTCGCCGCGCCAGAGCGGGATCACGGCGACGGGCCGCGGACCGCCGCGCCGGAAGAAGCGCAGCGAGACCTCGAGCCGGTACGGATTCTGCGTCGTGTAGCGGAAGCGTCGCGGGCCGCCGGCCTGCAGCAGCGGGAGCAGCGGCGTCACGTCGGTCACCCAGCGACCGCCGCGGTGGTAGCTCGTGATCGAGCGCTGCAGCTCGGTGTCGCAGAGGTTCGGATCCACCGCGTCGCAGAGCCGCAGGTACGTGAGGTAGTCCCACTCGCCGCAGCTCTCGTCCGTGTCGTCTCCGCAGAACTGCCCGAGGTCGACCTCGAGCGCGTCGTAGCCGGCCAGCTCTGCAGGCGACGGCAGCTCGACGTCCGCGAAGGCGTCGCCGGAGCGCACCTCCCCGGTGAAGACCGGGATCACGAGCGCGCCCTCGTCCGCGAGCCGTCGCTCCCGGGCCCACTCGAAATTGAAGAGCTTCGGCTCGTTCGGCAGCCACTTGAGCGCCGCGGGCGCGTTGCTGCCCGGGTCGAGCAGCAGCCCGAGCTCGCGCAGCCGCTGGAAGCGGTCGACCGCGAAGCCGAGCCAGCCGCGCGCCGTCACGAGGTCGGTGAGCCACGTGCCGCTGTCCCGGCCGGACGCCGTGACGAAGTGCAGGTGTGCGCGCCAGTGCTCGACCTCGGGCGCCGGCAGCGCGGCGAGCGCGGTCGCGAACGACGCCTCGAGGCGCTGCACGTCGAGCGTCGCGTCGGCGGCGGTGCTCGCGAAGGAGAAGAAGACGTAGTGGACGTTCGGCGGCGTCGCGTTCAGCAGTGCGGCAGGCGCGCTCGCCCAGAGCTGCTGCGAGTAGTCCAGCGCGGCCGCGTAGCCGAGGAAGACGAAGCTCTCGCAGCCGGTCCAGCGCGCTGCGAGCGAGAGCGAGCCGGTCGTCGTGGGCAACGTGAGCTCGGGCACGACCTGCCACGGCGCCGCGGCGACGCCCGGCGTGAAGGCGGAGGCGATCGGGTTGGAGGGCGTGCAGAGGCGCCCGACCGGCGCGCTGCCGCCGATCCCGCCGCTGCCGCCGATCCCGCCGCTGCCGCCGATCCCGCCACTGCCGCCGATCCCGCCACTGCCGCCGATCCCGCCACTGCCGCCGGTCCCGCTGCCGGCGACTCCACCGCCCCCCGCGCCGCCGGGATCCCCGGAGGGCGATCCTTCGTCCTGACAGGCGGGGAGCGACACCAGCAGCAGCAACGGGACGAGCGCGCGACGGAGCATGCCGCCGATCCTGCTACAGCTTCTCCGCGAGCGGGTAGAGCTCCTTCTCCTCCCTCTCCACGCGCGCCGCGAGCGCCTTGACGATCCCGCCCCACGCCGCGAGGAACTTCGCCGGCTCGGCCTGCAGTTTTTCCGGGCTCGACCAGTCCACGAGGAAGCCCTCGAAGGCCCGCCGCAGCCCGCCCATCTCGATCTGGAAGCGCCGCGCGGTCTCCGCGGTCCTGGCGTCGCCCGCCTTTGCGAGCTTCGGATAGAGCGACTCGTCCTCCATCGCGAGGTGGAGGTTGAGCTGGCCGGTGAGCTCCATCAGCAGCCGCACAGCCTCGGGCGCGTTCGTCGCGAGCGCCGCGGGGCTCGCGAACTGCTGGATTCGGCCGATCCCCGGGACGAGATCGGCGTGCTGCGAGCGGTATCGCGAAACATCAGGCATGCATGTCCGCCGGTCCTGCTCCGGCGAGACACCGGAGCAGGACGTCCCTTTTGCACGTCCGAGGCCCGGGAGGGCCCCGACGCGCAGGAGTTGCGGTGGCAAAAACCATACAATTCGTAGGGGTCCGGGGCCCGGCCGTCCCGCGGCGGGGTCAAGGCTCACCCGCTGCGTCACCCATGACCCCCGCAGTTCACTCCTAGCCCCCGGATCTTCGGACCCGGGGGGGTTGGCCCGCAGCGTGCTGTGTCTCGGCGCGGCGATGCGTCGCGCCGGAGTTTCACGGGAGAGCGTTTGGAGTCGAGCGCACAGGATCCAGCGGTCGCCGCGACGCTTCCGCCGCAGCGCCTCGAACCGGGCGCGACGATCGACGGCTTCGTCCTGAAGCGCCGCATCGGCTCCGGCGGCATGGGCGAGGTCTTCGAGGCCGTCCAACCCCTGATCGGAAAGCGCGTCGCGATCAAGGTCCTCCGCGAGGGCGCGAAGAAGGAGGCCGCCGACGCGAGCCCGGTCCTGGTCGCAGAGGCGCGCGCCGCGGCGTCGGTCCGGCACCGCGGCATCGTGGACATCTACAACCTCGGGGAGCTGCCCGACGGCCGGCAGTACCTCGTGATGGAGCTGCTCGAGGGCCACCCGGTCGACCGGCTGCTCGCGGAGACCGGCCCCTTCCCCCTGCAGGAGGGGCTCGACCTGCTCGACGAGCTGCTCGAGGCGCTCGAGGCGGTCCACGCCGCCGGCGTGCTGCACCGCGATCTCAAGCCGAGCAACGTCTTCCTGGTCCCGCCACCGAGCGGCACGCCCTACACGAAGCTGCTCGACTTCGGCCTCGCGCGCGCGCCCGATCTGGCCGGGCCGAGGTCGCGCCTCGTCTCGGGCACGCCGCCCTACCTGGCGCCGGAGCAGCTCCGCGGCGAGGCGGCGACGGTCGTCAGCGACCTCTTCGCGTTCGGGGCGGTGGCGTTCGAGCTGCTGACCGGGCGCAAGGCCTTCCCCGGCGAGCCGTCCGAGGTCATCGCGCAGCAGCGGTCGGGCCTGCCCAATGGCGGCGTCGCGGACCTGCCCGCGGCGGTCGCGGTCCTGCTCCTCAAGCTGCTCTCGTACGATCCGGCGGCGCGCCCCCGATCGGCCCGGGAGATCCAGCAGCAGCTGCGGCAAATGCGGTCCTCGCTCAGCGAGGTCGCCTCTTTTGAGCTCGACCGTGGCTTCGAGGAGCCGGCGCCCGCTGCGCCTGCTGCTGCGCCGCCGATCGTCACCCGCGAGGTCGAGGCGGTGGCCACGCCGGGTCCGCCGCCCGAGCCACCGTTCGCCGCAGACGCGCTCACCCCGGTCATTGCAGACGTTCTCAGCCCGGTCGCGGCAGAGGTGCTCACCCCGGTCGTCGCAGACGTGCTCGCCCCGGTCGCGGCAGAGGTGCTCGCCCCGGTCGCGGCAGAGGTGCTCACCCCGGCCGACGCAGAGGTGCCCGCCCCGGCCACCCTCGCCGCGCCCGTGACCTCCGAGCCGCCTCCGGAGCCGTCGATCGGCCGCAAACGGCCGGCTGCGCCGCTGGCCATCGCGGAGCTCACGCTCACGCCGGTCGGCTCGCGTCCGCCGCCACCGCCAGCCCCCACGGCGCCGCCGGTCGAGGCGGCCCCCCCGCCCCCTGCGCCTGCTCCGGCTCCAGCCCCGGCTTCGGCCGGTCGCCTCCGCCGCGCGCTCTCCGTGATCGGAAAGCTCTTCGCCCGAACGCCGGCCCCGCCGCCGCCGCCCGCGCGCGTCCGCCCGCAGCCGCCGGCCCCGCCGCTCGCCGCGCTGCCGGCCTCGCCGCTCACGATCGAGCTCGATCTCGACGAGCTGGAGCTGGCCGAGCCGACGCTCGCTGCGGCGCTCACGCCCGAGCGCCTCGCCGAGCTCACCGAGGCGGTGGTCGAGCAGCTCGGCAAGTCGCCGCAGCTGCCGGCCTTCCCCTCTGCGGCCGGCCGGATCCTGTCGCTCCTCGCCTCGCCCGACGTCGACGTCGCCGCGCTCGTGAAGATCGTGAGCCAGGACCCGGTGCTCACCACGCAGGTCATGCGGATGGCGAACAGCGCGCTGCTCTCCCGCGGCAACGAGATCAAGACGGTCCGCGACGCCGTCACGCGGCTGGGGCTGCGCGACGTCGCCGGGGCCGCGACGGCGGCGGCGACGATGGCGCTCTTCGACAAGCAGCTGCAGGGCGCGGGGCCCGCCTGCACGCGCCTGCGCCGGCAGTTCTTCACGCTCTCGCTGGCGACCGGCTTCTCGGCGGCGTGGCTCGCGATGGAGCACCGGCTCGGCGACAGCGACCAGGCGTTCCTCGCCGGGCTCCTGCACGACCTCGGCAAGTCGATGGCGCTCACGGCGCTCGCGGATCCCGCGACCTCGAAGCGGCTGCGGCTCACCCCCGACTCCGAGGAGCTGGCGCCGGTGCTCGAGGCCGTACACGCCGAGCTCGGCGGAAGGATGGCGGAGCTCTGGGCGTTGCCGGAGATCGTCGCGCTCGTCTGCCGCGAGCACCATGAGCCGAAGCCCGGCCCCAACGTCCGGCGGGAGCTGCACGTCGTGCGGCTGGTGGCGGCGCTCGCCGAGATGCGTCACCTGCAGAGCTGGCCCAGGGAGCGGCTCGAGGAGGTGCGCTCCAGCGCCGCGGTCCTCGGCCTCAACCGCCACCAGGTCCGCGCCGCCTCCACCCAGGTCGCGCAGCTGCTCGAGCGCGCCAAGGCGCTCGTCGCCGCGGGCGGGTGAACGGGAATGTCACCCTGCGACGCGGCGCTCGAGCGCCAGCCGCTGCGACGGCTGAAAGCCGGCGCGGTAGAGCCAGCCGAGCAGCGCGAGCTCTTCGCGCGCGACCTCGGTCTGGAGGCGCTCGACGTGCAGCGCCGCGAGGTTGTTCTGCAGCTGCACGAGCAGCGCGCGGCCGTAGCCCTGCCCCGCGAAGTCCTGCTGCACGCCGATCGTGTCGAGCGACGCGACGGGCGCGGGGTGGCCGAAGTCGCCGAGATCCACGCGCGCCATCACGAAGCCGACCGGCAGCCCTTGGCTCTCCACCACGAGCGAGATCTCGATCGCCGACTCGTGCAGCACCTCGTCGAACTTGCGCTGGAGATACTCGGTCCGCTCGCGGCCATGCTGCGAGCGATCGATCTTGGTGACGGCCCAGAGATCCTGCGCGACGAGGTGACGCACGACCGGCGGCGGCGCCTCGTCGCCCTCGACCTCCTCGAACGGCACGCGGCCGACGGGGAGCTCCAGCACCTGGCGCGGCGCGACGAGCAGTCCTGCGCGGGCGAAGAACGCCGGAAGCGTCGGGTGGCGCCAGTCGACCTGCGTGACCAGCGCGGGGATCGAGCGCGCCTTCATGCGCTCCACGAGCGCGTCGAGCAGCTGCCGCCCGATCCCGCCGGCGCGCGCGTCGGGCCCGACGCCGATCGTCTCGAGCACGAGGGCCTCCTCCGGACGTCCGAACTCGCCGCCGGAGCGACGGGCGAGCGCGAAGCCGACGACGCGTCCGTCGAGCACGGCGGCGAGCTGCACGTGGCGCGTCGGCTCCCGCAGCGCGGAGGCGAGGCGCCGCTCGAAGTAGCCACGGCGGGCGACGCCGCTCGCGCCCCGATCGAGCGCGACGACAGCCTCGAAGTCGGCGGGGGCGAGCGGACGGATCTCTACGGCGGCAGCGCGCGGCGCGGGCATGAGGTCCTCCAAGGGGGCAGCAGGCTACGACGGCCCGACGGCCTGCGCATCGCGGCGCCATGGCGCGCCCGCGCAAGCGCTGCACCACCGTTCGGACCGCGGCTGTCCCAACTCTTGCAGTAGCCGCAGCAGCTTTGGGAGACGTCATGGAACTGCCGCTCGACGACGACTCGTTCACTGCCTTCCTCGAGGAGTCGAGGGAGCACCTCGAGACGTTCGAGCGGCTCGTGCTCGAGATGGAGAAGAAGGCGGGGCCGCCGGACGACGAGGTGCTCCGGACGCTCTTCCGCGCGGCGCACACGATCAAGGGCACCGCGGGCTTCTTCGCCGTCACGCCCGTGACGGAGCTCGCGCACGCGCTCGAGAACCTGCTCGTCGTGATGCGCAGCGCGGAGGTCGCGTGGACCTCCGACGTCGCGACCCTGCTGCTCGAGACCAGCGACGCCCTCGGCCGCATGCTGCACGACCTGACGCGGGTCGAGCACGTCCGCTACGAACCGATCGTCGAGCGGCTGCTGCCCCCGGAGGACCTCGACGCGCGCCCCCAGGCCCGCTGGGTTGGAGACCGATCCGCGGAGCGTG
>CAYHCR010000021.1:0-13313 GCA_964354895.1 uncultured Myxococcales bacterium
GCCTTCGCCGCCGGAGCCGCCTTCGCCGCCGGAGCCGCCTTCGCCGCCGGAGCCGTCACCGCCGGCGCCGGAAGGGGGGTGCGGATCGCCTGGATCTGCGCCGCAGGCGGACGCGAGCGCGACGAGGCAACCGAGGCCGAAGATCAGGCGCGAGGTGCGAGGCGTGGACATGGCCGGGATCCTAGGCCGGCCCGGGCGATCGGGGAGCCCTCGCCGGGGCGAAATCCCGTTCCGGCGCAGCGCGTCAAGGACTAGGCTGCGCCCGCGCCGACGGGCCCCAGACGCGCCCGTCACGTCGTCGTGAACGCACCGCAAGGAGAGCCCATGGATCGCTTCGAGTCGTTCGAGCAGGAGATCACCGAGCTCCGCGCGTGGTTCGCGAGCCCGCGCTTCGCCGGGCTCAAACGCGTGCACAGCGCCCGGGAGATCGTCGAGCAGCGCGGCACGATCCGCCCCGATTACACCGTCGCGCGCACCGCCGCCGAGGGCTTCTACGCGCGCCTGCGCGAGCTCTTCTCCCAGGGGAAGTGCATCACGACCTTCGGGCCCTTCTCGCCGGGGCAGGCCGTCGCGATGAAGCGCGCGGGCATCGAGGGCATTTATCTGGGCGGCTGGGCGACGAGCGCGAAGGGCTCCGTCAACGAGGACCCGGGGCCGGATCTCGCGAGCTATCCGCTGAGCCAGGTGCCGGACGAAGCGGCGCCGATCGTCCGCGCGCTCCTGACCGCAGACAAGAACCAGGCCTTCGTCCGCTCGCGGCAGAGCGAGGAGGTCAGGAAAGGTACGCCGGTCGTCGACTTCCGCCCCTTCATCATCGCGGACGCAGACACAGGCCACGGCGGCGACGCACACGTGCGGAATCTCGTCAGGCGCTTCGTCGAGATCGGCGTGCCCGGCTACCACATCGAGGACCAGAAGCCGGGCGTCAAGAAGTGCGGGCACCAGGGTGGCAAGGTGCTCGTCGCCTCCGACGAGCAGATCAAGCGGCTCTCGGCCGCGCGCCTGCAACTCGACATCATGGGCGTGCCGGGCCTCATCGTCGCGCGCACGGACGCTGAATCGGCGACCCTGCTCGATGGCCGCAGCGACGATCGCGACCAGCCGTTCCTGCTCGGCGCGACGAACGTCGACCTGCCGACCTACAAGACCGCGTTCCTCGCGATGATGCGGCTCTTCCACCGCGCCGGCCTCGAGGAGCTCTCCGGCCACGGGCTCTACGCGATCTGCGACGCCGAGTACGCGGCGGCCGAGGCCTGGCTCGCGAAGGTCGGGCTCACGGCGATCGTCGAGAAGAGCGCCGCCGAGTTCAAGAAGGGCACGATCTGGGGCGTCGACAACGCCTTCGACAAGGCCTTCGAGCCCTTCGTCGATCTCTGGCAGGAGCAGGCCGGCATCACGACCTACGGCGAGGCCGTGGAGAAGCGCATGGCCTTCCGCGCGAGCGAGGGCCACTCGACCGCGATGAGCGTCGAGCAGTGGCGCGCCTTCGCGAGCGTCGCCTCGTCGTATGAGGCGCGGGCGAAGGCCCGCGAGATGGGCGTCGACGTCGGCTGGGACTGCGAGCACGCGAAGACCCCGGACGGCTACTACCAGGTGCGTGGCGGCATCGAGTACGCGATCGCCAAATCGCTCGCCGCGGCGCCGTTCGCCGATCTCCTCTGGATGGAGACGAAGACCGCAGACCTGCACGAGGCGAAGATCTTCGCCGACGCCATCCACGCGAAGTTCCCGGACAAGATGCTCGCGTACAACCTCTCGCCCTCCTTCAACTGGGACACCACCGGCCTCAACGACGAGCAGATGCGGCGCTTCCCCGAAGAGCTCGGCAAGCTCGGGTATGTGTTCGACTTCATCACCTACGGCGGCCACCAGATCGACGGCCTCGCGGGCGAGGAGTTCGCGGCGTCGCTCCGGCAGGACGGGATGCTCGCGCTCGCGCGCCTGCAGCGGAAGTTCCGCCTCGTCGAGTCGCCCTATCGCACGCCGCAGACGCTGGTCGGCGGCCCGCGCGCCGACGCAGGGCTGATGGCGCTCACCGGACGCACCTCCACGACGAAGGCGATGGGCAAGGGCAGCACCCAGTTCCAGCACCTCGTGCAGACCGAAGTTCCGCCGAAGCTGCTCGAGGACTGGCTCGCGATCTGGGGCAAGCGCCACGACGTCTCGGGCAAGCTCAAGGTCTCGCTCCGGCCGCACACGGCGGGCTCGCACCTGCTGGAGCTCGCGATCCTCAACGCGACGGGCGGGAAGGTCCTCAATGTGGTCTTCGCCGACATCCAGGACCGCCACGGCCGGACCTTCCTGTCGATCCGCGACCAGAACAACTTCGACCCGAACCTGCGTCGCAAGCGGATGATGACGCTCGCACACCTGTTCCTCATCCACCGCTACAAGGCCAGCTCCGTCCACTTCGTGACGCCGACCGAGGACAACCAGCGGCAGACCGATCGGATGAAGGCGTTGGGGATCTTCGGCGCGGTGAGCACCGAGGTCGGCGAGATCATCGTCGCCGACGTGCGGGCGGAGCGGATCGCGGAGCTGCTCGTCGCGGATCGCGCGGCGCTCACGCAGCTGATCCAGGCGTAGCCGGAGAGCGTGTCTCGCGAGTCGATGGCCGCGCGGGTGCGGATCGAGCGGGTGGGGCGGCCCTCGCCCCTCTTCGCGCGGTTCGCCCGCGTGGTCGGACTCCCGCTCGCGCGGCTCTGGCATCGGGCGCGGCTCGAAGGTGACGCAAACCTGCCCGCGACGGGCCCGTACCTGCTCGTCGCGAACCACTCCGGCGGCGTCGCGAGCGCGGAGCTCTCCGCCTTCGCGGCGCTCTGGGCCGGCCGCTTCGGCGCCGGTCGCCCGCTCGCCGGCTTCGCGCACCCCGCCGCGTTCCACCTCTGGCCGCTCCCGGTCCTGCTGCGCGCGGTCGGCGCGGTCCCGTCGAGCTATGCGTGGGCGGAGCGCGCGATCGCCGAGGGCGTGCCGCTGCTGATCTTTCCGGGCGGCGACCACGAGGCGTTCCGGCCCGTCTGGCATGCAAACACCGTCGACTTCGGCGGCCGGCTCGGCTTCCTGAAGATCGCGCGAAGGGCCGGGATCCCGATCGTGCCGATGGGGATCCGGGGCGGGGCCTGGACCGCGCCGGTGTTGTGGTGCTCGCGCCGGCTGCTCCCGGCACTGCTGCTCACCCGGTTCGTGTTCGGCGTGAAGCGCTACCCGCTCACGCTGCTCGGGCTCCTGGTGGCGGCGGCGATCTTGGCGCTCGTCCCGCTCCCGTGGCCCGCGCTCGTCGCGCTCGTCTGGGCGTGGTTCGCGTCGCTGGGACCTCCGCTGCTCGGCTGGCTGCCCGCCACGCTGACGCTGCGGATCGGCCCGCCGATCGAGGCGGCAGAGCTGTTCCCCGACGGCGCGGGCGACGAGGCGCTGCCGGTCGCGCTCGCGCGGGTGGAGGCGGCGGTCCAGGCGCAGGTCGACGCCGCCGCTGCGCGTTCGACGCCGGCCCGTTAGACCTCCCGGTTCACGTCCTTGGGGGGACTCCCACATGCACCGTTCTCTTCTCGCCGCCTCGCTCGTGGCGACGCTGCTGCTGCTCTCGCCGATCGAGGCCCGCGCGGCGTTTCACCTGATGAAGATCGCGGAGGTCTTCGGCGGCTCGCCGGCGGAGCCGAACGCGCAGTTCGTGGAGCTCCAGCTCTTCGCGGCCGGGCAGAACTTCGTGAGTGGGCACTCGGTCACGATCCAGGACGCGACCGGCGCGACCATCGGCACGTTCACCTTCGGCGCGGCCGTCGCGAGCGGCGCGAACCAGGGGACGATCCTGCTCGCGACCCCCGACGCAGCGCTCCTCTTCGGCGTCGTGGCCGATCTCACGATCGCTCCGGTGCTCCTGCGCGCGGGCGGTCGGGCCTGCTTCGACGCGATCGACTGCGTCTCCTGGGGCACGTATGCAGGCGCCGCGGCGGGCAGCGGCACGCCCTTCGACGCGGCGAGCGGCCTGCCGAACACACGCTCCATCGCGCGGCGGCTCGGCGTGGCGGGCGGCGCCGGCACGCTCGACGGGGCCGACGACACCGGCGACTCGGCCAATGACTTCCGGGCCGCGCTCCCCACGCCGCGCAACAACGCGGGCCAGACGGGCGTGGCGCCCGGGACCACGTGCGGCGACGGGCTGCTCGCGGGGCTCGAGGCGTGTGAAGACGGCAACCTCGCGGGCGGCGATGGCTGCAGCGCGACGTGCGAGCCCGAGCGCTGCGGCGACGGCGTCGTGACCGGGACCGAGACGTGTGACGACGGCGGCACGACGGACGGCGACGGCTGCGACGGCAACTGCACGGTCACCGCCTGTGGCAACGGCATCGTCACGGCGGGCGAAGCGTGTGACGACGGCAACGGTCTCGGCGCAGATGGATGCGACCCGAACTGTACGCCCACGGCCTGCGGCAACGGCGTCGCGACGCAGGGCGAGGCCTGCGACGACGGCAACGCGGTGGCGGGCGACGGCTGTCGTGCCGACTGCACGTTCGAGATCTGCGGGGACGGGATCGTCGACCCGGGCGAGCCGTGTGACGACGGCAACTTCGAGCTCGGCGACTCCTGCCTGCCCGGCTGCGTCCCGGCGAGCTGCGGCGACGGGGTCCTCTACCTCGCGTTCGAGTCGTGCGACGACGCCAACGTGACCGACGGCGACGGCTGCTCGGCGCGCTGTACCCTGGAGAGCTGCGGGAACGGGATCCTCGATCCGGGCGAGGGCTGCGACGACGCCAACGCCGAGGACGGGGACGACTGCCCGACGACGTGTCTGGCCGCGCGGTGCGGCGATGGCTTCGTGCGGGCGGGCGTCGAGGCGTGCGACGACGGCAACGTGTCCGACGGCGACGCGTGCGTGGCGGGCTGCGTCGCGGCGGTCTGCGGCGACGGGATCGTGCAGACGGGCGTGGAGGCGTGCGACGACGGCAACGGGGCGGACGACGACGCGTGCCTCGACGCCTGCGTCGCGGCGGTCTGCGGGGACGGGATCGTGCAGACGGGCGTGGAGGGCTGCGACGACGGCAACGACCTGGACGGCGATGGTTGCGCGGCGGACTGCAGCGTCGAAGGCGCGGGCGGGAGCGGCGGAAGCGCAGCCGGCGGGAGTGGAGGAAGTGCAGCCGGCGGGAGCGGAGGAAGTGCAGCCGGCGGGAGCGGAGGAAGTGCAGCCGGCGGCGCCGGGGGAAGCGCTGCGGGCGGCAGCGGCGGAAGCGCAGCCGGCGGCAGCGGAGGAAGCGCTGCGGGCGGCGCCGGCGGAAGCGCTGCGGGAGGCGCCGGCGGAAGCGCTGCGGGCGGCAGCGGCGGCGCGATCGCGGCCGGCGAGGACGAAGCAGCGGAGGAGGGCGGCTGCTCGTGCGGCAGCGGCGGCGCGCCCGGATCGCTCGGCGCGCTCGTGCTGGGACTCCTGGCGCTCGGCCGGCGGCGGACGAGCGGGAGGCGCAAGGCGTCCGGACTCCGGGCCGACACGCGGCGCGGCCCGACTCCCGAGTAGGCTGGGCCGATGAGCCACCGCGCCCTCGTCGCTTCGCTGCTGGCCTCCGTCGCGTCGCTCTTGCTCCCTGCCGCGTGCGCCGCGCCCGAAGCGGACGCCGGCTGCGCGGCCGACGCGGACTGCGCCGCCGGAGAGCGTTGCGTCGCGGGGGGATGTTTCCTCCCGCAGATCGAGCCGAACGCGTGCGGGAACGGCGTGATCGATGGCGCGGAGGCGTGCGATCTCGGCCTCGAGAACGACGACGAGGGTGTCTGCACGCTCTCCTGCCGCGCGACGAGCTGCGGAGACGGGATCGTGCAGCATCGCCGGGGCGAGGCGTGCGACGAGGGCGCCGCGAACGCCGATCGCTTCGCGGCCTGCTCGACCGTCTGCCAGGAGGTGCGCTGCGGCGACGGCGTGCTCGATCCGGGCGAGGGCTGCGACGAGGGCCTCGCCAACCACGACGCCGGCGGGACCTGCAGCTCGATCTGCCAGCTCGCGGCCTGCGGGGACGGCATACGGCAGCTCGGCGAGAGCTGCGACGGCGAGGTCGGCTGCGACGGCGAGTGCCGCTGGAGCGACCGCGCCTGCGGCGTGCACGAGGTGGACGGCGCGGGGTGGACGGCGCTCGTGCTGCGCGAGGACGGCGTATTGCTCGGCACCGGCTACAACGGCGGCTGGCGCACGCTCGGCCTGGACCTGCCACCGGGCGACGGGATCGTGCCGAAGTTCACGCCGCTGCTCGGCGAGCTCCGGTTGACGGCCATGTCGGCGCTCGACGGCGGCGGCGTCGGGCTCACGACGCAGGGCCGGATCGTCACGTTCGGGAGCGACGATCAGGGCGCGCGCGGGGACGGCCCGACCCGCTCGACGGCGCCGTGGACGGTGCTCGACGGCCCGGCGCTCGTGCGCCTCGAGGCGCAGGGCGACACGGTGCTCGGCCTCGACGTCGAGGGGCGCCTCTGGGGCTTCGGCAGCGATCTCGGCGGCGCCCTGCGCACCGCGCGCACGCAGACCGGCGCGTGTCCCGTGCCGTGTGTGGAGGCGCCGCAGGAGCTCTTCCCGGCGGACGAGCCGGAGTGGAGGTTCGTCGCGGTCTCGCTCGGCGAGCAGCACGTCATCGCGCTGCGTCGCGACGGCACGCTCTGGGGCTGGGGGCGAAACGACGAGTGTCAGCTCGGCTGTACGGAGGAGGAGATCGCGCAGCGGCCGCTCTTCGAGGACGGCGCGTGGACGCCGATTCCGCAGCGCATCGAGCGAACGCCGCGGCGGCTGCCCGAGGCGCTCGACGGCAGCGTGCTCTTCCTCGCGGGCACGACCACGACCCACGTCGTCGATCGCAGAGGCCAAATCTTCGGGCTCGGCGTGAATTTCCTGGTCTCGATGGGGATCTCGCACGCCGATCGCGACTACCACGGAGCGCCCACACAGCTGCTCGTCACCCATCCGATCGACTTCGCCGCGATCCAGCCGCGCCAGCTCGCGTGGGGCGCCGATCCTCATGTATTGGTCCTCGACGAGCGCGGCGGCGTGCATGGCATGGGCCGCAATCAGAAGAACCAGTCGTCGACGCAGTGGCCGAACTTCGGGACGATCCTCGTCCAGCCGACGACGCTCCCGCCCGGCGTCTTCGCGGCGGCGGTCTCGGCGGGCGCCTCGTTCGGCCACGTCGTGACGAATGCGGGCGCGCTCTGGGCGATCGGCGCCAACGAGAGTGGGCAGCTCGGCCTCGACACGAAGGAGGACGCGCTCGACTGGGCGCCGGTGCCTACCTGTCCGTGAGCCCCGGGCTCGTCAGGCGGCGCGGTGATGCGGCAGCTCGCAGACGCCGCCCACGCAGCGGCCGGTCAGTCGCAGGCGGTTCTTCGCGAAGAGCTCGTAGCCGGCGTCGAGCGCGTGACGGATCCCCGGCAGCCGCGTGAGCGGGACGAGGGGGCCAAAGCCGACGGCGCCGTAGAGGCGGCGGAAGACCTCGACGCCCTCGATCATTCCGCCGTCGGGCAGCCGCGCGTGGAGGCTCGACATCAGCTCGTCCCACGTCAGCCCCGTGTCGCGCGGGTCGAAGCCGGGCGCGGCGATGTCGGTGAAGCGCACGCGCTGGTGGCGATCCAACCAGCGCAGCGTCCTGATCTCGCGCGCGCAGAGGGGGCAGTCGCCGTCGAAGAAGACCTCGAGCTCGTGGGTAGGTCGCTGCATGCCCTTGAGAATGCGGGAGCCCGCCGCCGGTTGCGGGGCGCGTTTGCCGCAGGCGCCGCGCGTGTTACACCGCGCCGCCTTGGAGGCCCCTGCCATGAACACGCCCGCCCTGCACGCCCACGCCACGCTCGCCGCCGCGCTCCCCCTCGCCGACGCGCTCGTGCTCGTCGTCGCTTCGCCCCTTCCGGCGCAGCTCGCCGCGCTCGATCTCCCGCCCGCGGCCCGCAAGGCGCTCGAGGCGGCGTTCGCGGCGGATGAGGCGCTCGCGAAGGGCCCGACCGTGCCGCACCTGCTCCCGGTGGCAGAGCTGCCCGGCGGGCGGCTGATCGTCGTCTCGCCCGGTACGCTCGCCGACGACGCGGACGACGTGCGCGCGATCGCGGACGCTGCGCGCGACGGGGTGGCCCGCGCGGTGGCGGCCGGCGCGAAGCAGCCTGCGCTCCTGCTCGCGGTGCCGAACGAGGCGCGTTACGCGCGGGCGCGGGAAGTGGCGGCGCTCGCCGGCCTCGGGACCGCGTGGGTGCCGCTCGAGGCGCGCGAGGCGGGCAAAGGCGGCAAGCCCCTGACGGCGCTGCACGTGGTGGGGCTCACGGCGGCCGAGGCGAGCTTCTGCGCGGCGATCGAGGCGGGCCGCCGGCTCGCGCGAGACATCACCGGCACGGAGCCCGAGCGCATGGCGCCGCGCCGCGTGGCCGCGCTCGTGAAGGAGGTCTTCGCCGGCACGAGGGTGAAGGTCGAGGTCTTCGAGGACGTGGCGAAGTGGCCGCTGCTCGCCGCCGTCGCGCGCGCCTCGCAGCTCGTGGCGCGCCACCAGCCGTGCGTCATCCGGCTCGAGCTCGCGCCGAGCGGTCCCGTCACGCGCACGCTCGGCATCGCCGGCAAGGGCGTCACGTATGACACCGGCGGCGCGGACCTCAAAGTCGAGGGCTCGATGGCCGGCATGAGCCGCGACAAGGGCGGCGCGGGCGCGGCGGCGGGGTTGATGCTGACGCTCGATCGCCTCGCGCTGCCGGGCGTGCGCGTCGTGACGTATCTGGGCATGGTGCGCAACAGCGTCGGCGAAGAGGCGTTCGTCTCCGACGAGATCATTCCGTCGCGCGCAGGTGTGCGGGTCCGCATCGGCAACACGGACGCCGAGGGGCGCCTCGTGCTGGCCGACCTGCTCGCGGAGCTCAAGGAGGAGCTCGCGGGCGCGCCGGACCCGACGCTGCTGACGATCGCGACGCTCACGGGCCACGCGCATCGCGCCTACGGGCCGATCGGCGCATGTGTGCAGAACCGCGCCGCCTTCGAGAAGCAGCGCGTGCAGGGGCTGGCGCAGCACGGCGAGGGGATCGGCGAGCCGATCGAGTTCAGCCGCCCGCGCCGCGAGGACTTCGCGCTGCTGCTGCCCAAGTCCGCGGCGGAGGATCTGCTCTCGAGCAACCGGCTCGCTACGGTCAATACCCCGCGCGGCCACCAGTTCCCGTTCGCGTTCCTGGATGCGGCCGCGGGGCTCAAGGGCGGCTCGCTCCCGTTCGTCCACTTCGACATCGCCGGCCTCGTCTGCCAGCCGGCCGACTGGCAGGGCGGGCGGCCCACGGGCGCGCCGGTCGCGGTGATCGCGAGCTGGCTCGCGGGGCGCTGAGAACGCGCCGACGCTGACGCCAAGATGCCGGTCGCTGCGGGCGTTTGCCCTGCTGCACGACCGCGCCCGACTCCGGCCGGGGGGCCCGGCCCGTCGCCGCAGGCCCTCGCTTGCGCAGACGCGCGTTCGGATACGGAGGAAGCTCCGCAGGCGGAGAGCGACACGGCTTCGCCGCGAGGGGCCAGCGGGGGCCCCCCCGACCTCCGCTGGGCGCTACGTTGGCGTGGAGGCCGGACCTGGCGGGGCTCGGCAGCTCGGGGAGGCTGGGCGGGCCGACCCCCCTGGCGCGGGCGCAGGTCCGGCCGCCGGGCGATATCGTGGACGTGTGTGGGCGCGCACGCTGTTGCACCGGCGCGACGGAGGCGAGATGCCTGTTCGGACCATTCTTGTGACCGGCGGCACCGGCGGCATCGGCCTCGCGACGGCGCGCGGGCTCGCCCGCGGGGGCGCGCGTGTGATCGTGACGGGGCGCGATCGCGCGACGGGGGAGGCGGCGGTCGAGGCGCTGCGCAAGGAGAGCGGGGCGGAGGTGCTCCTCGCGCTCGGCGAGCTCTCGACCCGCGCCGGCGTACGTGCGCTCGGCGCGCACGTGCGCGAGCGGACGGAGCGGCTCGACGTGCTGCTCAACAACGCCGGCCTCATGCCGAGCGAGCGCGGCCTGACGGAGGACGGCCTCGAGCGTGGCTTCGCGGTCAACGTGATCGCGCCGCTGCTGCTCGCGCACGAGCTGCGGACGCTGCTCTCGCCCGGCGGCCGCATCGTCACGCTCACCGGCGGCGATCACCCCGGGCGCGTCGAGTGGGACAACCTGCAGGGCGAGCGCGCCTTCGTGGGGCTCTCGCTCTACTCGCACCACAAGCTCGTCATGATGGGGGTCATGCGCGCGCTCTCGCGGCGGCTCGCGGGCCGCGCGACGGTCAACGTCTGCTACCCCGGACAGGCCGCCACGCGCATGACGCAAGGTGTGCAGGCGAAGGACTTGCCGGGGATCAGCCGGCTCATCTTCCCGATCTTCCGGCTGCTCGTGCGCGAGGATGGCGGCGCCTCCGCCGAGAAGGCGTCGCGCGCCTCGCGGCACCTCTCCACCGCGGTGGAGCTGGAGGGCGTGACGGACACCTACTGGAGCAAGAAGGTGACGCGCGTCGACTGGCCCGCCGCGATCGCCGACGAAGCGACGCAGGAGCGGCTCTTTTCGGAAGTGGTGCGCCACGCGGGGCTCGAGGCCGCCGCCTGGTAGCCAGGGCCCGAGCTCACTCCCGCGATCCGACCGCGACGCTCTTGGCGAGCGCCGCTGCATGGCTCACCGCAACAACTCCGCGAACGCCTTCGCCGCCGCTGACAGCGGCCGCCCCGTCTTGCGGATCACCGCGAGCCGCCGATCGATCGTCAGCCCGCGCACCTCGATCACCCGCACGCCGAGCTCGCTGCCGCGCCCCTGCACGCCGAGCCGGCTGACGAAGGCCAGCAGCGGCGTGTGCGCGACCATCTCGACGATCGCCGCGATCGAGCGCAGCTCCATCTGCACGTTCATCGAGACGCCCGCGTCGCGCAGCGCGCCGTCGATGAGCCGGCGGATCGCGCTGTCGCTCTCGAAGCCGACGAGCGCCTGACCTTCCAGCGCGCGCACGTCGACGCGCAGCCGCTTCGCGAGCGGGTGGCGCGCGCCCGCGACGAGCACGATCCGATCGCGCCGCAGCGGCCGCACCTCGAGCTCGCGGGAGCGCGTCGGCAGCGTCACGATCCCGAGCTCGAGCCGCTCCGCGAGCACGTCCTCCTCGACCGCGCGGCTGCCCTGCTCGCGCACCTCGAACCGCACGCCGGGGTGCTGGCGCCCGAAGGCCGCGATCGCCTGGGGCACCAGGAAACTGACCGCGGTGGCGCCGCCGCCGAGGCGCACGGCGCAGCTCCGAAGCTCCTGCCGCTCGCGCACCGACTCGCGCAGGCGCCGGTACCGCTCGACGATCGTGCGCCCCTCCTCCGCGACGACGCGCCCCGCCTCCGTCAGCGCGGCACCCCGTCGGCTGCGCTCGAGCAGCGGCGCGCCCATCGCCTCCTCGAGCTGCTGAAGTCGGCGCGTGAGCGCGGGCTGGGTCACGGCGAGGGCGCGGGCGGCGCGCGTGACGGTGCCGTGGTGGGCGACGGCGAGCAGCGACTCCAGCAGCACGAGGTCCATGGCCGGAGTCTAGCCATGTCGGGAGCGCATGGATGACATGCGAAGAATCCATTTTCCTGCATGTCGCCCCGGCGTTACCTTCCGCTCGTACCTTTCCGATGGAGGATCGTCATGCTGAAGGCCTACCGAGATCACGTCGCCGAACGCGCCGCCCAGGGGATCGTCCCGCTGCCGCTCTCCGCGAAGCAGGTGGAGGAGCTCGTCGCGCTTCTGGCGAGCCCGCCCGCCGGCGAAGAGGCGTTCCTCGTCGATCTGCTGGTGAACCGCGTCCCCGCCGGCGTCGACGACGCCGCGAAGGTGAAGGCGGAGTACCTCGCGACCCTCGCGGCGGGCCAGGCGAAGTGCCCGCTCATCGATCGCGCGAAGGCGACCGAGCTGCTCGGCACGATGCTCGGCGGCTTCAACGTCCAGCCGCTCGTCGACCTGCTCGACGATCCCGCGATGGGGGCCGCCGCCGGCAAGCAGCTCAGCAGGACCCTGCTCGTGTTCGCGTCGTTCGACGACGTCGAGAAGAAGGCGAAGGCCGGCAACGCGCACGCGAAGGCGGTGCTCTCGTCCTGGGCGGAGGCCGAGTGGTTCACGAGCCGCGCGACGCTCGCCGACGCGATCACCGTCACGGTCTTCAAGGTGACCGGCGAGACGAACACCGACGATCTCTCGCCCGCGACCGACGCCTGGAGCCGCCCCGACATCCCGCTCCACGCGGTCGCGATGCTCAAGAACCCGCGCGACGGGATCACCAACGCCCTCGCGCAGATGACGGAGCTCAAGCAGAAGGGCCACCCGCTCGCCTACGTCGGCGACGTCGTCGGCACCGGCTCCTCGCGCAAGTCGGCGACGAACTCCGTCCTCTGGCACATGGGCGACGACGTCCCGTTCGTGCCGAACAAGCGCGCGGGCGGCGTCGTGCTCGGGAGCAAGATCGCGCCGATCTTCTTCAACACGATGGAGGACTCCGGCGCGCTGCCGATCGAGTGCGACGTCGCCAAGCTCGCGATGGGCGACGTCATCACCATCTACCCGTATGCGGGAAAGGTGACGAACGCGGCGGGTGAGACGATCACCACCTTCGAGCTCAAGACGCAGGTGCTGCTCGACGAGGTGCAGGCCGGCGGACGCATCCCGCTCATCATCGGCCGCGCGGTGACCGACAAGGCCCGCAAGGCGCTCAGCCTGCCGCCCAGCACGGTCTTTCGCCGCCCGGTCGCCCCGCCCGAGACGGGCAAGGGCTACACGCTCGCGCAGAAGATCGTCGGCAAGGCCTGCGGGGTGAAGGGCGTGCGGCCCGGCGCCTATTGCGAGCCGGAGACCGCGACGGTCGGCTCGCAGGACACGACCGGCCCGATGACGCGCGACGAGCTCAAGGAGCTCGCGTGTCTGAAGTTCTCCGCCGACCTCGTCATGCAGTCGTTCTGCCACACAGCCGCGTATCCGAAGAAGGTCGACATCCAGACCCACAAGACGCTGCCGCAGTTCATCGAGGAGCGCGGCGGCATCTCGCTGCGCGCGGGCGACGGCATCATCCATTCGTGGCTCAACCGCATGCTCCTGCCGGATCAGGTCGGCACGGGCGGCGACTCGCACACACGCTTTCCGCTCGGGATCTCCTTCCCGGCGGGCTCGGGCCTCGTCGCCTTCGCGGCGGCGCTCGGGATCATGCCGATCGACATGCCGGAGAGCGTGCTCGTTCGCTTCAAGGGAGCGCTCCAGCCCGGCGTGACGCTGCGTGATCTCGTCAACGCGATCCCGTGGGCAGCCCTGCCGACGGGCGACCTGACGGTCGCGGAGAAGGGCAAGAAGGGCAGCGGCCCGGCGGTGGCTGGTCCGGGCGA
>CAYHCR010000022.1:0-13300 GCA_964354895.1 uncultured Myxococcales bacterium
CGTGCCGCTGCCGCCCGTGCCGCCGTCGCCGCCGGTCCCGCTGCCGCCGGTCCCGCCGCTGCCGCCGCCGTCGCCACCCGCGCCGCCGGTCCCGCTGCCGCCGCCGCCGCTCTCGCAGACCTTGCTGTCGCCGTCGGTCACGCAGCGGCCACCGTCGCAGTCCGCGTCGGAGCTGCAGCCGCCCGGCACGTCCGGCGTGCAGGCTGCAAAGAACGCCACCAGCGCCACGGACGCACCCGCAGCGAAGACTCGGATCGACGACGACATGAAAGCTCCTCCCGGCCCCACGAACCCAGCGTGGGAACCTGCCACGGACCCCCGTCGGCCGACAAGGATCGCCGGCGCGGCGCTGTGGATCCGCAGGTCGCGTCGCGCGCGCCGCCCGACGGGCGTTGCCACGGAGCGGATCGTCTGCCCCGCGCCGCTGTGCCCGGCGGGACTGCGCCTCGCCGCCTACCGCAGCGGGAACTGCTCCGCGAACGCACGGATCGTCTGCAGCTCGTCGAACCGGTGGTTCCAGCGGGTCGCGTCGCGGAAGGCCTGCGTGTCCACGACGATCGGGTACTTGAGGTGCTCGAGCGCGCCCACCGGCAGCTTCGGCAGGCCGAGGCGCCCGATCAGCCGACGCAGCAGCCCCTGCGGGAGCGGCCACGAGCTGCGGCCCGCCTCGCGCGCGAGCACGGAGAGCGGCAAGGGGTGCGGGCCCGCGACGTTGAAGACCCCGCGGAGCTTTCCGTGCAGCGCCGCGCAGATCGCGCTCGCCGCGTCCTCCTCGTGCAGAAAATGGAAGAGCGGATCGAAGCCGAGCACCTGCGGCACGCGTCGGCCCTTGAGGAACGTCGCGAGCGTGCCCTGGCCCGACGGGCCGAGCGTATAGACGAGCCGCAGCACGGCGGTCTGCAGCTGCGGCTGGCGCCAGAGCGCGCTGCCGGCGTACAGGTCTGCGGCCACCAGATCCGCGAGCTCCGGATAGCCGGCGAGCCCCTGCGGCGGCTCGGCCTCGGTGTGGTACAGCGCCGCGTCGGGGCTCGCGCCGTAATAGGTGTGTCGGCCGACGAAGAGCAGCTGACGGGCGCCATACTGCACGGCATGCGCGAAGACGGCCTGCGTGCCGCCGAGGTTGATGCGGTCGCGCTCTTCGCCGCCCGCGGAGAGCGCGCTGACGGTGGCGAGGTGGATGACGGCGTCGGGCCGCACGCGCCGGAAGACCTCTTCGGCGGCGCGCTTTCGCAGGTCGAGGGCGTGGAGCTCGACGCCGGCGGGCGGATCGCTCCAGGGGCGCGCGTCGATGCCGTGGACCTCGTGGCCTTCGGCGGCGAGCTGCCGCGCCACGAGCCGGGCGATCCCGCCGGAGACACCAGGGATGACGATCCGCATCACCGCGAACCTCCGAGCCGCTCGCGCCGCGTCTGTCGACCGCGCTCCATCAGGCTCGCGATCGAGACCTTCACCTCGTCGACGTAGCGCTGGATCGTCGCGTCGTCCTCGTCGCCGGTGCCCGAAAAGCGCAGCGGCGGCCCGTAGTGGATCTCGAGCTTCACCGGCCGCGGCAGCGGGAGCAGCCACGGCGTCACGGGGACGTACGGCACGCCGAACATCTGGCCGAGCTTGTAGAGGTTCGCGATCGTCGGGATCGCGTCGCCGCCGCCGGTGAAGCCGCAGGGCACGATCGGCGCGCCCGCGCGCATGGCGAGCCGCACGAAGCCCGTCCCGAACTCGACCAGCGAATTGCGCTCCTTGTACAGCTTTGCCGTCCCGCGCGCGCCCTCCGGGAAGACCATCAGGAGGCGCTCGTCGCGCAGCAGCCGCTCGGCCTGCTCGGGCAGCCCCGTGAACTGGCCGACGCGCGCCGTCCAGAGCGAGGCGAGCGGGAAGCGGTTGAGGAATTTCTCCGCCATCCCCTGCGCGAGCCGCGGCGGGTCGGGCTCGAAGAAGAGCGACGCGATCACCATGGCGCCGTCGGTCGCGATGCCGCCGCAGTGGTTGCCGACGACCATCGCGCGGCCGCGGGCCGGCACGTTGCCGACGCCGTGGCTCTTCACGTCGAAGTACGTCCGGTAGAACCAGCCGAACGCGGTGAACCACGCGACGAGGTGCTCGCGGCTGATGCCGTACGGATCGACGCCGACCGCGTTGAACGGCAGCTCGAGCCTGGCGACGCGGGCGCGGACTTCTTCGGAGCCGAGGAGCAAGGGACGCCTCCGGGAGGGCGGCGATCCTGTCACCTCCGCGCGCGGCCGTCCGGTCCAAAGACGAAGGCCCCGGCGCCACCCGCGCCGGGGCCCTCGTGAGCCGGGAGGCTCTCTTTCTCTTCAGTAGAGGTCGATGCTGCCGGTGCGGCCGATCGGCGTGACCTTCGCGAGCCGCGTGGTGTCGTCGAAGGTCAGCTTGGCCGCGATCCACTTGTTGTAGGTCCCGCCGGGCGCGTCGAAGACATGCAGCAGGCGCTTGCTGTTGTCGTCGTTGAGCGCCGAGATCACGATCCGGGCCTTCGCCTTGCCGATCGCGTTCGTGGCCTGCGCCGCGTTCTCGTAGTCATACATCCACATCGTGTAGTCGCCGGGCTGGTTGCGGTGGATGCGCAGCTCCTCGGTGCAGCCGGCGCAGTCGACGCGCTGCCACTTCACGAAGGGCCAGGAGAGCTCGGCCTCGATCAGCGAGGCGACGTGGTGGTCGCGGCCGATGATGCCGGCGCGGCCCAGGGGTCCACCGGGCGCGTCAAAGTAGATGTCGAGGTCGAGGTGGCGGGTGCTGCCGCGGCGCGCCTTGATGTCCAGGTACGCCATCGTGACCGCGTAGCGGTTGCTGCGCGGCAGGCCGTCGACGACCACCGTCAGCGGCTCGCTTCGACGCACGCTGAAGGCCTGCTCGTCGTCCTGCGCGCGGGCCTCGACGACGTAGGTGCCGGGGCGCGAGAAGGTGAGCGACGCACACATCTCGGTGCCGGAGCGGACCCACTCGGTCTGCGTGCGGTTGACCTCGGCGCGATCGGAGGACTTCGAGCCGATCAGGAAGTAGCGCACCTTGTCGCCGTCCGGGTCGGTGGCGCGCGTGCAGAGGCGCAGCGCGGTGCCGGCGGCGACGCGGTCGCGGCCGCGGGGCGTCTCGGGCGTCGCGGGCGGCTGGTTGTTGCTCTGGCCGGCGCGGCGGATCGTCTTGTAGCCCGCGTCGGCCGTGTTGCGCGTCTGGCGCACGATGCCGGGGCGGCACCCGACGGCCTCCATCGAGCTGATCCCGCCGCGGCCGCTGACGCTCGAGACCAGATAAATGTGTCCGCTGCCGCCCGAGCGGCGCACGCGGGCGTCGCCGGCGCGGGTGTCCGCGTCGGTCACGGAGGTCCACATCCCGCGGCGGTCGACGTTGAAGTCGGAGGTCGAGTAGGGGTGTGTGTTGCTCGTGAAGGAGTCGTTGCTGTCCGGGACGCGCCACGCCTTGGCGACGAAGCCGGAGCAGTCCGCGCCGAACTGCGGGCCGCGCTCCCGGCGGCCGTTGCGCGCGCGGGAGGCGCCGTGGCTGCACGCGCCGCAGGAGCCCGAGCAGCTGCCGAGCCAGTCGTTCTGGCCGGGATCCCAGGCGCCGCCGCCCCACCAGTAGGAGTAGCCGATGCCGCTGGAGCCTCGGGAGATGATCTCGCCTACGGAGAGCGGCTGGAGCGCGGCCGCGGCGGTGGGGAGGAGCAGGAGGGCGAGCAGCGGGAGCAGGCGGAGGGCGCGCATGGTCGAGGCTCCGTTCAATCCGCGAAGTGGACGGCGACTTCGACGCTCTGGCCGGTGACCTTGAGCTGGAACAACTTCCCGTCCGGCGAGACCGCGAGGTCGCGGCTCAGGCCGAAGAGCACCGCCGGCGTGAAGGCGACGGCGCGGTCGAACGCGAGCTCCTGCGTGAGGCGGACGGCGTAGTACAGCGGCGCGCCCGTCTCGCTCTGCAGCAGCAGCACCGCGATGATGCGGCCGTCGGGCAGGCCGCGCAGCAGCGGCATGGAGAGGACGGGGCGGTCGGCCTGGATCGTCGCCTCGACCTCGACCACGCCGTCGGCGTCGTAGCGGCGGACGATCGCGGTGTGGTCGCCGACGATCGCGGCGCCGAGGCTGCCGCCGAGCGTGGGGGCGCCATAGAGGGTGACGGTCGCCTGGTCGATCTGGGAGAGCGGCGCGCCTGCCCCGATGACCGTGTGGACGCGGAGCTCATCGTGCTCGACGAGGACCGTCTTCTCCTCGCCGTCGACGAAGATCGCGGTGACCGGGGTGATCGCGTCGGCGACGTTCGTGGAGGCGACGCGCAGGCCGGCGGCGTCGAAGAGCGTCAGCTCGTGGAAGCTCTCGCGCAGGGCGAGGACCGCGAAGGAGCCGTCCTCGCCGACGCCGAGGTCGATGCCCCAGCTGCCGGCCTCGAGCGGGAAGCGCGCCTCGATGACGCCGCTCGCGGAGAGGCGGACGACGCGGTCGTTGGCGGTGTCGAGCAGGAAGACGCGGCCGAGGCCGTCGACGCCGATCGCGCGCGGGCCCTCGCCGTCGCCGGCGTCGTCCTCGGCGGTCGGGGCGAGCACGCCGAGCTGCGCGTCGCCGCCGCCGACGCCGATCCGCGCGACGGTCCGGCCGGCGCGGGCGAGGGCGGGCGGGAGCTGCAGGTCGTGGGCGCCGTCCGTGGTGATGACGGAGGGGCCCTCTTCGCGCTCGGTGTCGGGCGTCGCGCTCGCCGCGTCCGCCTTGCCGGCACGGAAGGCCGGTCGGGCGCCGCCGTCGCCGTCCGCGCCCTCGAAGGTGATCTCGCCCTCACCGACGCAGGCGGCGAGGAGGAGGGCGGGAAGGATCATCGAGGTGCGGCGCATGGTGACCTCCGACGGCGCGTGACGAGAGGGAGACCGTGCAATCGGGCGACCACGTGTGGCGCCGATCACATGTGGTTCAAGTCCATGAAATAACTGGTGAAGGTGGATGTATTTCCATGTGGTTTCATGTGCGCGAAGGCACGACTGGAGCGTGCATGCGCACACCCATGGAGCACGCATGCTCCACGTGCGCGCGGATGCGCCGGCCGCGCCACAGGGCCTGCCCGCCGGCGCCCCGAGGGCTCTGCGAGGATGGCCGCATGCGCGCACCTCCTCTCCTCCGTAGCGGCGCGACGGACGCCCTCTGCCGCGCGCGCGCAGGCCCGTACGTCGCGCTCGCGCTGCTGCTTGGGGCGGGTGCGGCGTGCGACGTGGAGCTCGTGCCGGGCTCGGGCAGCTGTGCGGGAGATCCGTGCGCGCCGGGCTGCCTGCCGGACTGCGGCCGGTGCCCGACGAGGCCCGGCTGCCGCGCCTGCGACGACGCGGCGGCCTGCTTCACGCTCGCGGACTGCGGCGATCCGGGCGAGCGGCGCTGCGCGGAGGGCTGCTGCGTGCCGCGCTGCGCCGAGGGCGCGTGCGCGGGCGAAGGCGCGTGCGGCGCGGACGTGCAGCGTTGCGTCTGCGAGGACGGCGCGTGCGTCGCAGCGGCCTGTCTGCACGACGGCGACTGCGGCGAGGGGGCGCGCTGCGAGGGCGGCGGCTGCACGCGGGAGCCGCTGCCGGTCGCGGTCGCGTGCGAGCTGCTCCTGCGCGCGCCGGCCACGGTCGTGGGGCGGGAGATCGCGTTCGAGGGGGTCGCGCTCGACGGCGCGGGCGAGCGGCTCGCGGGCGCGCTCGAGGTGAACGTCGCGCCGAACGAACCAGCAGAGCTGCTCAACGGAGAAGCAGAGCTGCACGATGGGCTCGCGCGCGGGCTCGCGGAGGGGACCGTCACGCTGCGGGCCGCGCCGGGCTGCGAGGCGCGCCTGCGGGTGCTCGCGCCGCCGGCGGACGGTGAGCGGCTCGTGTTCGTCTGGGACGAGGCGTCGGGGCTTCCTCCCGAGGGTGCGCTCGTGCAGCTCGGAGACGCCGCGCCGGTCCCGCTGCCGGCGGACGGCGTGCTGCGAGCCGCGGCGCCGGACGGGCCGCTCACGCTGTCGATCTTCGCGCCCGAGCACGATCACGTCAGCTACGTCGGCGTGCAGGAGCGCGTGCTCTTCGTGCCGCTCGCGCGCAGCGTGCCGCCGGGCGAGGCGGGCGGCTTCACGGGGCGGCCGTTCGCGGGCGTCTCGGAGGGGCTCGTGGAGGTCGCGCTCGCGGGCGCATCGCTGCCCGAGCGGCCCGAGGCGCTCTCCGGCGCGGCGCTCGTCGGTCGGCGGTTCGCGACGCCGATCGACGCGCTCGGCGTCGAGGTCGGACTCTCCGCGGGGCTCGCGGCGCGGCTGCCGGGCGCCGTGCTGCGCGAGCGCTTCTTCGCGGAGGGGCCGCCGTGCGCCGCGCCGCCGTGCAGGAGTGCGGGATGGATGCTGCAGGCCCGGCTCCCGGCCGAGGAGCTCCCGCTGCAGGCGCTCTTGTCCGAGCGCGGCTTCGCGGATCGATCGCTGCTGCTGCTGCCATACGTGCAGCGCGGCACCCTCTCGCACGCGCGCTCCATCGACTACACGCCGGCGCCGCTGGTGCGCGACGCGCTCGGCCGGCGAAGGCCGGATCTCGCCGCGGCGACCGAGCGGATCCCGGCGGCGGAGCGGGACCTGCGCGTGCCGCTCGAGGTGACGTTGCCCCCGCGTCCGGCGGGGCTCGAGCCGGGCGGGCTGCTCGTGACGGTCGCCGTGCGGGAGCCGGGGCGGGGGCTGCTGCCGCGCGCGCTCGCGGCGGCGCACGACGCGGACGGCGACGGGGTCGGAGAAGATCCGGCCGGCCGGCCGCTCGAGGCGTTGCCGCTGCGGTTCGCGCCGCACCCCGCCGGCGGCGCGCTCGACGTGCTCGCGCTCGCGGTGACGAACGATCCGGGCGGCTTTCGCGCCGTCGGCTGCGAGGCGGCGGTCGCCGGGAGCTGTCGGCAGGAGTCGCTGCTGCGCGGGCCGCTGCTCTCGTCGGGCGCCTTCGCCTTCCCGCGCGGGTTCCTCCCGCCGCCGACCGGCGTGCGCGTCGAGCTCGACACGCGGCGCGTCCGGCTCGGCGAGGGATCCGACGCGACGCTGCTGCGGCTCGAAGCGCGGGGCGTCGCGGGCCGCCGGCACGTGCTCTGGATCGCGCCCGGCGGAGAGGGAGCGGCGGTCTGGCCGCGGCCGCCCGCGCCGCTGGACGATCGGCTCGTGCTGCAGCCCGGCGTGCGTGGCGCGCTGCTCGTGCAGGCGCTCGTCGGGCCGTCCGGCGTGGGGCCGCTGCTCGCGCCGGAGCAGGGGCCCGACGAGGTGTCGCGGGCGACGATCGCGCTCGCGACCCGGGAGTTGCCGTGACGGCCGAGCCGCGAGGGCCGCGGCGCCGGCCATTTCGGGGGCGCCTCGCCGGGCGTGCAGGGGACCGCACAATCCTCGTTGTGCGGCAGGCGGTGGGCGTCTAGATACAAGCGCCCTCGCAGCCGTGCTCGATCCTACATGACCGATCCCCAGAACCCGCTCCGCGACGCCCGCACCTTCGAAGAGCTCGGCCAGGCCGCCGAGCGCGCGGGGCTCGCCGAGCTCCTCGACGCGCCGCTCGGTCGGCTCGCCGACATCGACGAGGACGACGCCCGCGTCCGCGGCGCGGTGCGGGAGCTCACGGAGGCCGGGGACATCGGCACCGTGCGCGAGCTGCTGCTGCCGCTCGACGCCCGCGCCGTGAAGCTTCGCAAGGGCGCCAGGCCCGCACTGCTGCTCGCCGCCCGCCGCTACTTCGAGGACGCGCTCGTCGAGGCGCCCGCGCCGCCGCCGCCGCCGCGCGCCGTCGTGTTGCCCCCGCGGCCGCGCACCGTGGAGGGGCTGCAGCTCTGGGCCCGCGAGCAGGGCGTCGAGGAGCTCCTCTCGCAGCCGGCAGAGGGCTGGGCCAACCAGCTCCCGGCCGCGTTCGGCTCGCTGCTGCGCCAGGGCCTGGGCGCCCGCGTGATGCTGGGCGAGCTGATCGTGCCGCCGCGCGATCCGCGCAACCCGGCCGAGCGCTTCGGCCGCATCGGCGCCGAGGGCGAGGCGGTGTCGGTCGCCGCCTTCCGCGCGCTGATCACCGAGGCGGACGCCCGGCTCGATCACAAGCTCGCGGAGGCGAAGCTCGAGGCGAGCGTCTCCGCGCTCAAGCGTGATCCGGACGCGGCGCCCACGCAGGTGGCGCTCGCGTCGCGGCTGCTGGACGCCCGGCGCGTGGTGCTCGGCGTGCTCAAGCACCGTGGCGCGGCGCAGCTCAGCGAGGAGCACTTCGCCGTCGAGGGCGAGCCGGCGGGGCTCGTGCTGCGGGCCCGGCGCTCCCGGTCGATGGGCGCGACGGTCGCCGTGGAGATCCGGCTGCCGCTGCACGAGGCGAAGATCCTGCCGGAGTGCACGTGCGGCAACAGCGGCGGGCCGCAGGGCAGCGCTGCCTGTCCGGACGCGCTCTCGGCGCTGACGAGCGCGCTCGAGCTGCTGACGGATCCGGCCCGCTCGGAGGAGGCGCGCCGCGTCGCCGCCGAGCTCGCGACGCCGGCCTGGCAGCGCAAGCTCCGCGCCATCGAGGCGATCCTCGCGACGACGACGCAGGCGGCGCGGGAGCCGGACGTGCGGCTCTCGTGGCGGCTCTCGCGCGAAGAAGGAATTCTGCAGCTGCATCCCTTCCGTGAAAAGCGGCGCGGCGGCGGCTTCACGAAGGGCACGAAGATCCCGCTCTCCGAGCTGTCGCGCGATCCCGTGCTGCTCGGCAACGACGTCGATCGGCGCGCCTTCGAGGCGCTCGCGCCCGAGCTCGCCGGCGGCGGTTCGGCCTCGCGCGTGGAGCCGGGCGCGGCGGCGATCGTGCGCGCGCTGCGCGAGCTGGCGGATCACCCGCGGCTCGTGCTCGGCGACGACGAGGCGCCGCTGCGGCTGCAGAACGCGCGGCTGGGGCTCACGATCGTCCGCCGCGGGGACGCCGTCGGGCTGCTGCCGTCGGCCGATGGTCGCGTGCTGCCGCTCGGCGAGCTCGTGCAGGAGGTCCGCCGCCACGCGCCGGGGCCGCTCGTGGCGTTCCTCGACGAGGCGCGCGGCACGGTCTGGGTGCTGGAGGTGCCGCACTACGTCGCCGCGGTCGTCGAGCTGCTGCAGGCCAACGATCAGGAGTTCGCCGCCGAGGGCGTGCCCGAGGTGATCGCGCTGGTGCCGCGCTTTCAGGCGCTGCTGCCGATCGAGGTGCCGGAGGACTTCAAGGGAGAGAAGGTCGAGCCGCAGGGGACGATCGTGCTCCGGCTCGAGCGCGTCTCGGGCTTCGGCCTCCGGCTCGAGCTGCTCGCGCGGCCGCTCTCGTCGCTCGCGCTGCCGCCCGGCGAAGGGCCGGCGGAGGTCTTCGGCGAGCGGGGCGGCCGCATCGTCCACGCGGTGCGCGACTTCGCCGCCGAGCGCGCGGGCGCCGAGGCGCTGCACGCGCTGCTCCCGCTCGCGGCCGCGCGGCCTGATGGCAACCTGCGCTACCGCCTCGACGACAAGAACGACGCGCTCGAGCTGCTCGCTTCGCTCAAGCGCGCGCCGCCGGCCGGCGATGTCATCGTGGAGCTCCCGGACACGATGCGCCTCGCGCGCAGCGCGACGGGGCGCGATCTCAAGCTGCAGCTCGCCAAGCGGCGGGACTGGTTCGGCCTCGACGGCACGATCGAGGTCGACGACGAGCGCGTGAAGCTCGCGATGGCGCTCGAGGCCGCGCGGCGCGGGGATCGCTGGATCGAGCTCAAGCCGGGCCTCTTCGCCGAGCTCGAGCAGTCGCTGCTCGACGGCCTCAAGGGGCTCGACGCCGTCGCGTTCGAGGGCAAGCAGAAGGCGGGGCTCGAGCTGTCGGGCGCAGGACTGCACGCGGCGCACGAGCTCGCGCGGCTCGGCATGGAGCTCGTCGACACGGCCGCCGACATCAAGGCGCGGCTCGATCGCATCGAGGCCGCGCGCGACTTCGTCCCGCCGCCGCCCGAGGTCAACGTCGAGCTGCGCAGCTACCAGCTCGACGGCTACCAGTGGCTCTCGCGGCTCGCCGCGTGGGGCGACGGCGGCGTGCTCGCCGACGACATGGGCCTCGGCAAGACGGTCCAGGCGATCGCGCTGCTGCAGCAGCGGCGCGCGCTCGGGCCCGCGCTCGTGATCGCGCCGACGAGCGTCTGCCCGGGCTGGATGACGGAGCTCGCGAAGTTCGCGCCGGGCCTGCGGGTGACGGTCTACCGGACGCTGCGCGATCGGAAGGAAGCGTTGCAGCTCGCTGCCGGGGACGTGCTGATCGCCAGCTACGGCCTGATCGCGCGCGACGAGGAGATGCTGCGCAAGCAGCACTGGTCGACGCTCGTGCTCGACGAGGCGCACGCGGTGAAGAACGCCGCCACGCGCCGAGCGAGGGCCGTGCGCACCCTGCAGGCCGGCATGCGCGTCGCGCTGACCGGCACGCCGATCGAGAACCACCTCGGCGAGCTGCACTCGCTCTTCGGCGCCGCGGTGCCCGGGCTGCTCGGCAGCCTCGAGCACTTCCGAGAGCGCTTCGTGCTGCCGATCGAGCGAGACGGCGATCAGGAGCGCAAGAAGGCGCTCGCGCGGCTCATCAAGCCGTTCCTGCTCCGCCGCAAGAAGAAGGAGGTCGCCAGCGAGCTGCCGGATCGGATCGAGCAGCAGGAGAGCGTCGATCTCACGCCGGCCGAGCGTCGCCTCTACGAGGACACCCGCCTCGCGGCGGTCGGTCACCTCAAGGGGCTCGAGGGCGCGGCCGCCCCCGAGAAGCGGCGCTTCGAGGTGCTCGCGGCGCTCACGCGCATGCGGCTGCTCGCCTGCCACCCGCGCCTCGTCGACCCGCTCTCGCCGGTGCCGTCGAGCAAGCTCAAGCGGCTGATGGAGCTGCTCGAGGAGCTCCGGGCCGAGGGGCGCCGCGCGCTCGTCTTCAGCCAGTTCGTGAAGCACCTCGCGCTCGTGCGGGAGGCGCTGCACGACCGGAACATCAACTACCTCTACCTCGACGGCCAGACGCCGGCCGCCGAGCGCGGCCAGCTCGCGGAGCGGTTCCAGCGGGGCGAAGGCGGCGATTTCTTCCTGATCTCGCTGCGCGCCGGCGGCACGGGGCTCAACCTGACCGCCGCGGACACCGTCATCCACCTCGATCCCTGGTGGAACCCCGCGGTGGAGGATCAGGCCTCCGATCGCGCGCACCGCATCGGGCAGGTCAACAAGGTCCACGTGCTGCGCCTGATCACGAACGACACGATCGAGAGCGACGTCATCAAGCTGCACCACGACAAGCGCGCGCTCGTCGCGGATCTGCTCGAGGGGACCGACGTCGCGGGCAAGCTCGGCACCGAGGAGCTCTACAAGCTCATCGAGCAGGGCGGCAGCGGCGAGGCGGACGACGAGCCCGACGACGAGGCCGAGGGGCTCGCGGCGCCTTGAATCGCCGCGCTACGGCGTGGGGGGCGTCGTGCCGGGATCGAACGGGCCGTCCTCGCCGAGGCTGACCTCGACGACGCGGCCGTCCTTCACGCGCGCGCGCACCATCCACGCCGCGCCGCAGGGCCCCTTGGTCGCGTCGAAGGGCGCGTCCGGCTTCGCGGGGCGGCAGGGATCGCCGTGGATCCCGGAGAGGATCTTCTCCGTCGGCGAGATCGGCCGATCCTCCACGTAGGGGCCGAGCTGCCGGCGCACGAACTCCTCGGTGTCGCCGGGGAGCACGGGCGCCGCGCGGCGGGCGTCGAGCGCGGGCGCGGTGATCTCCACGCGCTCCGGAGCACCTGCGCAGCTGCACAGCGCGAGGGTCAGACCGACGAGCGCGCGGCTCACCGGCCGACCACCGGCAGGACGCCTTCGCCGAGCTGCTCCAGGAAGTCGACGCACTCGGCGTTGGCCGCCGGCGTCTGGAACGCGACGAAGTGGCCGTCCGAGTCCGCCGGTTCGCTCCACTGCCGCATCACCGCCGTGACGCGATCGGCGCCGCTGCCCGCGTTGCCGGAGAAGGGCGCGGCGAGCGTGGTGAGGCCGCTGAGCGTCTCAGGGGCGCCGCCGTCGCTCATGGGGGCCTGCCCCAGCCGCGCTGCCGTCGCGAGCGCGTGCTGCACGCTCGAGGGCGTGAAGGTGTCGCCCTGCCCGAAGAGCTGCAGCACGTGCTTGCGCGGGATGCCCGTGAGCGGCAGCGAGGCCAGCCCGCGCGCGTGCACGACCGGATCGCCCGGATCCACGACCATCTGCAGCAGCGCGAGGACCGGGTGCGCCGCGCCGCCGGTCGGCTCCGTCGGATCGGAGCGCGAGGGATCTTCGAGCACGAACGGGACCGCGGCGCTGATGTCGATGGGGCTCGTCTTGTCGAGCAGCGCGTGGATCAGGCCCGCGGAGGCGCCCGTCAGCACGACGCCCTTCACGTCCGGCGTGTAGGGCAGCCCGATCGACAGGTGGACGGCGCCCTGCGAGTGGCCCCAGGCGGCGACGCGGGTGGGATCGAAGCGCAGCTCCTCGCCCGTGGGCGAAGCGGCGGCGGCAAGGAGGAAGCTCTGCGCGAGGTGCGCGAGCGCGACCTGATCGGCCGCCCCCTGGACCGGGTTGTCGGTCGCGGCGGCGGGGTTCTCGAAGTTGAAGAACAGGTTCTGCGGGCTCTCCGTCGAGCCGCCGCGGCGCGAGCCGTGGAGCACCTGATCGATCCCGATCGGCGCCTGGTGGATCGGCGCGCCGCCGGTGAGCGGCGTGTTGTCCGCGAGCGCCGCTGCGAGGCCGGCCTCGATGTGGCTGCGGAAGGAGCCGTTCGTGCCGTGGGCGAAGATCACCAGCGGCCAGCCGCCCGCGGGCATCTCTGCGGCCGTCGGCACGGTGAGCGACAGGCAGACCGGCTCGGTCCCGAGCGCGACGGGCGGATCGGCGATCGCGCCGCCGTCGGCCGGCGTCCGGAACGGCAGCGTGCCGGCCTGGAAGCGCGGCAGGTCCACGATCGCGTGGAGCTCGTCGAAGGAGGCGTCGTCAGAGCTGCATACCTGTCCCGTACACGGCGAGAGCACGCCGGCGCCGCACTTGACCCAGCCGGTGGTCGTGGGCGCGGGCGCGGCGCGGATCGCTTCGGCGACGCGCTGCATCTTGCCGGTCGTGTCGCGCACGGTGAAGACGGAGGCGACGGTGAGGGTGGTCGCGGGGATCGCGGCGGACTGCATCCAGGTGCGCAACGGCGCGTAGCTCGCCCAGGGGACGGTGAGCGCGGCGTCGGCCGGCGGCGCGGGGTTGATCATCGCGGCGAAGTCGCCGTCCTGCGCGAGCGGCGTCAGCGTGCCGGCGAGGTCGGTGCGCAGCGCGTCGGAGAGGACGATCGCGTAGGTGTGGTTCGGCCGGAAGGCGCGGCCGTGCGAGGGCCGGACCGACAGGT
>CAYHCR010000023.1:0-13276 GCA_964354895.1 uncultured Myxococcales bacterium
GCGTCGGGTCGGCGTCCTACGGGGCTTCGACGTCGGGCGTGGGCGCCCGCAGCCGTGTCCGCGCACGCTTCGCCGCGGCGGAGGTCGCCTTTGTGTCCGGGTGGGCGAGGAACGCCCGATAGTGTGTCGCCGCGGCCACGCGGTCGTCGCGCCGCCGGGCACACTCGGCGCGGCCAAACAGCGCCCCTGCCTGCGCGCCGTCCGCGGCGAAGGCCGCTGCGTAGTCTGCCTCTGCGCCGACGAGGTCGCCCTGGCCGAGGCGCGCGTGTCCCCGGCCGAGGAGCGCGAACGGGAAGGGCTCCGGTCGCGCGGCGATCGCCTTCGTGAAGAGCGCCTCGGCCTCCTCGTGCGCGTCGTCGGCGAGGCGGGCGAGCCCCTCGCGGTAGGCGGCCGCGCCGAGCGTCGAGGCCGGCCGGGGCGCGGGGGGAGGTGCCGGCTCCAGCGAAGATATGGGCGCTGACGCAGGCTCCTCGCTCGGTGTCGGCGCTGCCGCTGGCGCCGCAGGGACCGGGCTGGGCAGCATGGGCGCGTCCGGGAGCGCGGCCGTCGCGCGCGCGTGTCTCCAGGCCGGGTGCCGCTCCGCGAGCGCCGCGAACACCCCGGGCTCGTCCGCGCGCCGCGCGAACGCCTCGCTGACCGGATCCCGCTGGGCGAGGAGGCGCCCGAGCAGCGCCACGGCGGTGGCTGCGGCCTCCCGTGGCGCCGCGGCCCGCGCCGAGCGCGCGAGCGGCGCCGCCTGGGTGGGCGCCCGCAGCTCGAGCTCCAGATAGACGAGCGCGTCCCGGGCCACGAGCGTCGCGACGACCACCCGCTCCACCCGCGCGAGCGGGAGTCGCTCGAGCAGGCACGAGGCCTGCGCGTTGCAGCGAGCCTCGAGCCCGGCCCGCGCCTCCGCGAGCTTGTTCGCGAGCGCAGGGGAGAGCGGCGCGAAGCCATCGGCGCAGCGCAGCGCCGCGTCGAGCCGGTCGGTGACCTCGCGCGCGAGGGCCGGCTCGCCCACGACGACGAGCGCCGTGAGGTATCGCGCCGCGCCCGGCTCCGGTGGCGGACACGTGGCGGCGCCGGCGGCCGTCAGCAGGGTGAGCAGGAGGGGTCCCATGCGTCCTCGCGAGGATCAGGTGTGCGGGAGACTAGAAGCGGAACGTCGCGCCGCCGCCCAACGAGGGTCCGCCGAGGCTCGAGCCACGGGCCTGGTAGCCGGCCCGGGCGTCGAGGTTCAGCCAATCCGCGACCGGGACGGAGAGGTCGTAGATGAGCCGCACACCTGCGTCCTGGTCGAGCGGCAGCGAGGTGAGCTCGACGGCTGCGCCCATCATCACGCCGGGGACCGTGTCCCACTTCATGCCGACGCGGCCCCAGCTCCCGAGCGACTGGATCCCGCCGCCGGCGAGCTCCATCCTCGTGCTGGAAAATCTGCCGATCTCCATCCGGCCCTCGAACCCGGCCCCGAAGTCGTCCTGGTTCACGCCGAGCATCAGCTTGCCGAACACGGCGAACTTCTCCGTGGGCCGGAGGGCGAGCTCGCTGTAGCCGTAGTTGTAGGCGCGGACCTCGCCCCCGGTGGGATCCTCCGGCAGGGCCGGCGCCGTGCCGCGCAATACACCGGCGCCGATCACGATCTCGTCGATCTTGCCGAGGAGCAGATACCGGAATTCCGCCTCGGTCCGGTAGTAGCGATCGGGCGTCCCGCCCTTGTCTTCGCCGAGGCTGAAGTCGACCCACTCCACCCGCGTCCGGACCTCGGAGCGCGCCCCGCCCGTGCGATGCAGCTCTGCGGCCCGCCGGGTCTCCTCCTCGTCGCCGTGGATGACGACCGGGTGCGGCCACTCCTGGCTCGCGAAGACCGGCTGGAGGACGCCGCCCTCGCCGACGGCGGTCACGTAATACGAGAGCCCCGCGACCACGACGTCTGCCGCGGGCACCACTGCCGCGAAGGTGCCGTCGGAGGAGCGGCGGAACTCGGTCGTCTTCCAGCCCTCGCTCGAACCGACGAGGTAGTGGAGCGTGAGCTGATCGAGCCGGAAGGGCGCCCTCACGCGGGCCGGGAGGTGCAGGTCTGCGCCGGTCGTCGCCTCGCGGAGCGGATCGTGGAGGAAGCGCGGCAGCGGCGGCGCCGCCACCGCGGGCGCCGTGGGGACTGGCGTGGCCTCGGGTTCGGTCGCGCTCGGCGCCGCCGGGAGGGGCTCGGCGGTGGGCGCGATCGCCGGCGCGGCGCTCGGCTCGAGGGCTGCGGCCGGGGACGAAGCGAGGAGGAGCAGCAGGAAGAGTGGGCTCATGGGGATCCTCGTTCTCACCACTGGAAGACCGTGCCGAGGCCGAGGCCGAGGCCGCCGTGATCCGCATCGCGCGCGCCGTAGGAGGTCCGCAGCGCGAGCTCGAAGACGTCGCCGAAGGGCCGACGCAGCTCGTAGACGAGCCGGACCCTCGCGTCCGCGCCCACCGGCATGTTGGTGACGATCACCGTGCCGCTCATCGGGAAGCCCGGGACCGTGTCCCAGTTGAGCTGCAGCGAGCCGGTGTCGCCGATCGCCGCGTTCGTCGAGGCGCCGAGCACGAGCGACGTGCCCTGCTCCGGCCCGATCCGCGTCTTGCCCTCTGCGCCGGCCGTGAAGCCGGTGGTCGCGTTGCCGGCGAGGCCCTTCCCGATCAGCGCGAAGTATTCATGCAGTCGGAATTCGAGCTCCACGGCGCCGTAGTTCAGCCCGACGGCTCGGGAGTCGCCCGCGTCGAGCTCGGCGTTGGTGCCGCCTTCGCCCTGGTAGACGCCGAAGCCGAGGGTCACGGAGTAGAGCGCCGGGTGGAGCACGCGATACAGAAAAGCGCCTTCGAGGAGCGTGTATCGGTCATCGCCCGCGAGGCCGTCGAAGGAGACGTTCTCGGCGTAGAGCCCGATCCGGCTGCGGTTCGCGCGATCGGCGAGCGCCATCGGATCCGGCTCCACCGAGAGCTCCTCCGGGGCGGTGCCGATGCCGGCGAGCGGGCGCTCGCGCTCGGTGGCGTCGGTGGCCGAGGCGAACCACTCGATCCCCGGGGCGCGGACCGCCGCGTCGGGCAGCTTTGCGCGAAGGTAGCCATCGCCGTCCGGGACGAGCGGCATCGACGCGTAGGTGGGCTCGCCGGTCGCGCGGAAGTGCAGGCGCGCCTTCGCGATCTCGGCGCCGTCCGGCAGCGCGAGCGCGATCTCCACCGGCTGTCCCTCGTAGACCTTCCCGGGCGCGCCGCCTTCGACGTTGGCGAGGGTCGGGGCCCGGCCGGCGATCGCCGCGTCGAGGGCGTCGGCCTCCTTGTGCAGCGCTGCAGCTTCACGGGCCACGACCTTCTTGAGCGGGCTGCCCGGGTGGGCCGCGACGAAGCGCTCCCATTCGACGGCGCGCGCGCGCGGCGGCAGCCCGATCGTGCGATTCCACGCCGCTGCCACCGGGCCGAGCTCGTCGGGCGGAGGAGGCGCGACGGGCGCGGGGACGCACGCGGCGCCGGCGGTCGTCGGCTCGAGCCGCTTCGCCACGACGGCCTTTCGGGGGGCGACGAACGCCACCTCGTCCCCGACGGCGAGCTGCCGCGCGAGCTCCGGCTCGGGGCGCGCGAGGGAGAGCACGGCGCCCACCTCGGCGAGCTTCATGGTGCCGACCGGGAAGCGATCCCGGAGCAGCTTGCCGGTGCCGGGCTGCCGCGCCTCGATCACGCGAAAGACAGTCACCTCGTCGCCGCTCGCGGCGCCGACCGCGCTCCCGAGGTCGACGAAGACATCGCCACCCTCGAGGGCGACGATGAAGGATGGGGTCGGGGGTGCCGCCGCGGCGCTGCCGGCGCGGGCCAGCAGGGCGGCGACGAGCAGGGCCAACGAACCGAGGCGCATCGCTTCCTCCAGGGAAGGGTCGCGGCGAGGGCCACCGGCCCTGGCCGCTGCAGACATGAGGGCTGGGGTCGTCGGCCGGGGTAGAGCGTTCGGCATGCAACGCACGAAATCCGGATGACATACAAGTGCATTGCTGGCACGGCGCGCAGATCCTGCGTCGGCAAGGCTTCCGCGCCTCCCCCTCCTCGCGTCAGAACGCACGCTTGACACGGAGACGAGGAGACGCGGGGGGCGGGCGGCGCCAGGGTCGCGCGCCGCCCGCCGCCCGTCGCCGCTACGGCAGCGCGGAGACCGTGTCCTCCTGGTGGGCCATCGGGTCGCCCGCCTCATCCACGATCGGTGCGCCCGCCGCGTCGAGCGCCGTGTCGCACGAATAGCCCCCGGCCTTCGGGCCCTTGGGGCTCAGGAACATCGGCTGCACGAGCCAGCGGCCGTCGAGGTTCGAGTAGGCGTTGCACATGAGCTGCGTCTTGTTGCGGTTGATCGCGAGCTTGAGCACGGAGGCGTCCTTGATCATCGCGATGTCGGTGTCGGAGTCACCGGCCACGAAGACCGCCCGACGGGCCGGATCGAGGTTCGGCGCGAGCTGGGTGGCCTCCGGCTCACGGAAGATCACCTTGTTGATCCAGCAGCGCTTCCCCTCGTCGAAGGTGATCATCGAGGTGTTCCCGTCCGGCACGCCGCCGCAGCCCTGAAACAGGCTCGTGGTGACGCCCCCGACGACCGTCGTGCGGATCCCGATCACGCGCCAGGCCGGCACGCCCACGAGCTCCTCGGCGACCGCGTCGACGACGTACTGGGGCGACGCGGTGACGATCCAGACCTCGAAGCCATTCGCGTCGAGGGCGCCGATCAGATCGCGGATCGGCTCGTAGATCCGCGTGTACCCGGTGACGCTCGCCGTGCCCACCGTCTGCGTGGCGCCGAGCGGCGCGCTGGAGTTCTCCTGCCACGCTGCGCGCGCGAAGTCGCGGATCTCGTCGGGCGTGTAGCCCGCCTGCAGCTGCGCGAGCCACGCATACGGCTGGTTGATCGTGAGCGTGACCACCGCGTTCGCGGCCGGACCGGGCAGCCACGCATCGGCGGCCGGCGCGACGCCCGGCGCGACCCTGCCGTTGTAGTAGGCGTGGAAGAGCTCGTCGGCACAGGCCGTGTTCGAGTCGGTCGGCAGCGGCTGTTCCGGCAGCGCGATCGCGTCACAGGCCGTGTTCAGGGCCGCCACCGCGGCCGCGCTGAGGTTCGGGTTCGTCGAGAGCCAGTCGTAGCCCGCCGGCTGGAGGATCTTCGCGTTGCGGATCATCCAGATCATCGTCGCGTCGCCGATGTCGTTCTTGATGACCGTGTTGTCCCAGTCGAAGATCGCGACCGGCCGGAGCGTCGCGTCGTAGCCGGGGCTCGCGCTGCCGTGCTGCTCGAGCAGCTCGTTGAGGCGCTCGACGTTCGCCGGGAGCCAGCCGGGGATTCGTGCGTCGAGCAGCACCGCCGGCCGAACGGGGCCGGCCGGGCCGGCCGGGCCGACCTCGCCCACGCCGTCCGCGCCGTCCGCGCCGTCCGCGCCGGGCGCCCCGGGCGCGCCGGGCTCGCCGGGCGCGCCGACACCGTCCTCGCCGTTCACGCCGTTCACGCCGTCCGCGCCGTCGACGCCCGCCAGGCCGTCCTCTCCCGGTGTCCCGGCCTCCCCGGCCTCGCCGCCGCAGCCCGTCGCCGCGACGAGCGCCGCGAGGCCGAAGATCCGACCGGTCATCCGCATGGTGTTCGCTGCCAGGTTCCACTTCATGGGTGCTCCCCCTGCGTTGACGGACGACGTCCCCCACGCCGCGATGGCGCGGGGTGTCGTCCGGTGCTGCGTCGTGAACGTGTCCGGCGCCGTCAGAGCTCGATGAACATGCCCTCGATCTTCCGACCGAGCGTGTCGAGCAGCTTCGTGAAGTCCTGCGACTCACCGAGGTCGTAGAAGGCGCCGCCGGTCTGCTTCGCGAGCTGCCGGTAGATCTTCTCCTTGTCGTCGAGCGTCACCGCGAAGACGACGGTCCCGGAGCTCTTGAGCCGGTGGAGCACGCGCCCGCCGATCCCGCCGGACCAGACGGTCGCAGGCGTGGAGTACGAGGAGGCGCCGAAGAGGCAGCCGCCCGAGTCGCGCGGGATGTCCGCGATCGCGTCATACGCCGGCTCGTCGGTGATGAGCACGTAGACGCGGCGCGCGCCGGGCCGGAAGCGCAGGACGCCCGACCGCTCGAGCGCCTCGAAGGGCGTCTCGTCGCCGCCGCCGTCGGCCTTCAGCGGCGCCAGCCAGGCCTGGAACACCTCCGCGCTCTGCGTGGGTCCGAGCACGTTCTGGACCCCGACGCCGAACGTCACCAGGGAGAGGCTGACGTCGATGTGTCGCTCCGCGAGGCTCGCCACCATGCGTCCGCAGTTGGCGAGCACCCCGTCGATCTCCTCCTGCATGCTCTGCGTGGTGTCGATGAGGAAGACGATGTCCACGGCGCCGAGGTTGCCCGCGGTCGCCGCCGTGCCCGGTGTGTTGATCGCGGGAGGGCCGCCCGGCGCCCGGCCGAGGATGCGTCCGTCCGCCGTGTGGGGCGCGACCCGGACGATCTCGAACTCCTCCCCCGTGTCGGTCGTCCGGTAGCGCTGCCCCAGCACGATGCCCTCCTCGGCGCCCCGCGCGATGACGATGCGGTCGCCCTCGCGCTTGAGGACGTAGCCGGTGCGTCGTGTCCGGGCGGCGATCGCCGCGGCCGCCTCGTCGATCGTGGCCTGCAGCGATGGCTTACCGCGCGTCGTGACCCGCTCGATCGCTCCGCGCTGATCCACGGCGAGCTCGAGCTCGAAGGCGGCGCCCTCGCGCCGGAGCGTGCCGCCGATGACGAGCTCGACGCCCGGCTCGGTGGCGGAGGCCGCAAACGTGAACTTCCGTGTCGCGGCGAGCGCGTGATGAAAGAGCTCCTCGGCGATGAGGTGGAGCTCCTCGGCGGCGAGGGCGGTGTCGCCCGCGACGAAGGGCGCCACGTAGATCAGCGCGGCCTCCGACTCCTCGAGCGGTGCGTCGGTCTCTGCGGCGAGCAGCGCGCTCGCCAGGAGCAGGATCGCAGCGGTCTCCATCAGTCCCTCGCTTCCGTCGCAGCGGTGCGACCTTCGCGCTCGCTGGCGCCGAATGTATTGTCGAAATAGACGTCCCAGAGCAGCTCGACGTAGACCTCGGCGAGGAAGGCGCCGTGCTGCTCGGGGTCGGTGTCGAGCCGGTACTTCATCTCGATCCCGACGTGGGCCCAGTCGGAGAGGTTCGAGGCCATGCCGACGAGCAGGTCGTCGCGGACGCGGCCGCCGTCGCCGTAGGACTTCTTGAGGCGGAGATCCGTCCCCACGTAGGTCGCGATCGGGAACTCGAGATCCGGGATCGTGTCGATCAGCTTGAGCTTGTTCCCGTATTCGACCGCGTCGGTCGCCACGGTGACCCGGTTGCGGTCATACAGCGTGAAGAGGTTCCACGCCTTCTGCACGAGCAGCGGATCCACGCGGAGCTGGAGCCGGTCGAAGAACGAGCGGTGCGGCGCGCAGCTCGGCGGCGGGGCGCCCGGCGGCGGCTCCGGCTCGTCCGCGCCGCAGTAGGTGCGGCCGAAGGGATCCGCGGGCAGATCGACCGGGATGCGGAGCCGGACGTTGAGCGAGTACCAGTCCGGGAGATACGTCCGGAGCTTGTATCCGAGGAAGACGGACTCGAGGTCCCGACCGTACGCGGTGCCACCGGTCGCGCCGTCGGAGAAGGGCTCGACGAGCAGCTCGGTGCCCAGGTAGAGCGTGTTCACGGAGCGCTCGAAGTTCGTCCAGCTCTTCTGCACCCAGACGGAATTCTCGAAGTGCGACAGCTCGCGCCCCTCGAGCAGGGCCTCGTTGCCCGTCGCGATCTGGAAGCTCTCCACCGTCTTGGCTGCGGCGGGGGCCGCGGCGAGGAGCAGCGCCAGGGCGGGGATCGTGGGACGCATCAGAAGCTCCCTTGCAGGCGGACGATGTTCTCGCCCTTCTTCGCCACGTAGCTCGGCACCCGGCGGTCTTCCTCGGTCGCCGCGTAATAGACGTAGGTGACGCCCGCCGCGCCCCAGAGCCCCGCCGCGATGCCGCCATACACGAACTGATCGTCGCGGTTTCCGGCCGCGAACGCCCAGAGCGCAGGCACGCTCCCCACCGCGGCGATGCGCCAGGCATACTTCGAGAGCCACGGGTCGTATTTCTCCCGCTCCTCGTCGAGGTAGCTGCGGATCACCCCGTCGGAGTCGCGGACGTGGTGCGCGGTCTCGCCCTTGCGCAGGCTGCGCACGCGCATCCCCTGCAGCGGCGCCTCGTCGGAGAGCAGGACCTTCGCGAACGAGATCTCGGGCGTCGTGCGGACCGTCAGCGCCTCGCCCACGAGGAGCTCCTCGGTGCCGAGGGTCTTGCCGGTGACGGGGTGTACGAGCAGCTCGCCGTTGCGATACAGCACCAGCGGATCGCCCGGCTTGAGGCCCTGGAGCGTGCCGAGATCCACCGTGAGGTTCTCCGTGCTCTGCACCTTGAGCACGAAGCCACGCACCTCGAAGCCCGACACGAGCTGCGCGGTCACCTCGTCGATCACGGCCTCGAGCGCGGCGCCCTTGCCGTGCTGCGCGGAGAGCACGCGCCCCGTCGAGGCCTCGAGGAGGCGGCAGGTGACGTGGAGCTCGCCGTCGAGCTTCATCACGGTGCCCGCCAGCAGGAGCTCTGCGCCGAGCGCGAGCCCCGCCTTGCGCGCGTTTCCGGGGCTCTGGAGCTCGGCGGGGCCGAGCTTGAGCGAGGCGAGCGCCTTCTCCACGCGGGCGTTCTCGACCAGCAGGAATCGCTGCGAGTCGAAGAGCTTCACGGCGAGCAGCTCTGCGGCGATCTGGCCGGGGCTGCCGCCCTCGAAGCCGACGCCGCGCTTGTCGAACGGCAGCACCGCGAGCCGGGGCTTCTGGTCCTTCATCGCGACCTTCTCGCGGACGACGCCGTAGACCGCGTCGTCGCCCGGCACGAAGCCGTCGATCCGCGTCTTCCAGTCGATCACCTCGCGGAGCTTCTTCTTGTCTGCGGAGAGCGCGAGCAGCGCCTGCTGCACGTCGCGCACGATGTCGTCCTCGAGATCGGCCCGCGCGGCGTAGGCGTCATTCGGGATCGGATCGGTCCGGTGGATGATCGTGAGCTCGCCGGCGTCCACCCCGAACAGCTTGCTGTTCGCCTCGTCCTCGAACGCGACGTCCCACGTCGCGCAGCCGTCGACCTTCTTCTGGTAGACGCCCTTGATGCACACATCGTGGGAGCCCGCGTAGAAGGTGCGGCTGAAATAGGTGTTCGGGTCCTCGCCGCGCTCCACGAGCAGCGCGCGCGGGTAGACGAAGCCGGAGGTCGAATTCGGGTCGGTGAAGCTGAAGCTGCGTCCCTTGAGCTCCTCCAGCGAAGCGATCCGGGAGTCCTTCCGGACCACCACGAGCCCCTGGTACCAGGCGCGGCCGTTGGTCTCTTCGGTGGCGAAGATCTTCACGCCCTGCGACTTGCGGGCGAGCACGTAGCCGTAGGGCGAGAACTTCCCGAGATCCACGAGGCCCGAGTCGAGCTCGTCGAGCAGCGCGCCGTAGTCCTCCGTGACGCGGAGCTGGAAGGTGTGTCCGGTCTGCTCGCCCAGGTAGTCCATGAGCGGCTGAAACATCCGCTCCATCTGATCGCGCGACCACTGCGGCTGCACGCCGAAGGTGAGGACGCGACCGGTCTTCGGGCGCGGGCCGGTGGGCCGCGGCGCGATCGCAGGAGGAGGCGGCGGCGCCTCATACAACTGGGCGATCATCGCGGCGGCGGCGGCCTTGACGTCTTCGAGCAGGCCGAACTGCGTCTTGCCGCTCACCTGCCGGCTCGACAGCAGCGCGCCGCCCTCGACGTGGTGGAGCTTGAGCGTGACGACGAACATCTCGTCGACGCGGGCGACCTCGCCGGTGATGACGAGGTCCGCGCCCAGGCTGCGCGCCGTCTCGAGCTCGCACTCGCCCTCGGCGCAGTCGCCGTCGCCCACGTCCTTGAGCAGCGCCGCGATGTTCTCGCGGGTCATCACCCGGAGGGGACGCGCGCCGGCGCCGGTGAGGCTGCCGGCCCGGGCGGCGTCGGAGAGCACGGCGAGGACGGAGGGATCGACCTTGGGGGCGCGGAACTCGAGGACCGCGAGGCGTCGCTCGGGGAGCGTCTCCCCGGCGGCCATCGCCGGCCGCGCGACGACCAGCGCGAGCACGACGACCGCTCCCAGCCTGCTGCATGCTCGCATCCGATGCTCCTGCTCTACGTCGGGTTGCGTCGCGACCTGTGCAAGGGCTCGCCCATGGCCTGCGGGGGGTCCGCGGGGCCTTCGGGCATGTTTCGGAGGCGTCGGGTGTTCGAAGAACGCGGCGATCCGTCCGAGATCGAACGCGCGCCTGCCGTGCATTCGCCGGCGAGGGCGTTATGGGGCCTCAGAGGCGGGGGCGCGGCCTTTGCACAGGGCCAGCGCGTCGCTCTCCTCCTCTCTCCCTCTCTGGAGCCCGCATGCACCGCCCGCTGCTCGTCCTCGTCGCCGCTCTCGCCTTCTCCTCGTTCGTCGGCTGCGCCACCACGGACAACCTCGTCCCCGTCAAGGAGGTGGAGCTCGAGGCGGACGGTCTCCCGATCTGGGTCGATCAGCCGTGCGCCGGCCTGCCGGTCGGGGCGCTCTGCGCGGTCGCCGAGTCGAGCCTCGCCGCAGCCGACGTCGAGGCCGGCAAGGTCGACGCCGAGACCTCCTGCAAGAACCGCCTGGCGGAGCAGGTCTCGGCGAAGATCGGCCGGCTCACCGAGCGGCTCGCCTCGGCCGCCAAGGACCTCGGGACGGGACGCACGTATGGCGAGCGCACGCTCAAGGACATCAACCAGAACTTCGAGCAGACCGAGCTCCACGGGATCCGCTACTCCGACTACTTCTTCACGCCCGATCGCCTCGCGCCGACGAAGGTCTACGTCCGGGCCGTGATCACGGTCGACAGCAACAAGCTCTCCCAGGAGATCGTCGCGGCGATGATGCGTGGCGCCGAGGCCGACAAGCTCGAGTTCAAGCATGAGGAGGCGCAGGCGCGCTTCGACGCCGTCCGCGCCGCCTACCTCGCCGAGGAGAAGGCGACGGCCGACGCGGCCGCGCCGTGATGCATCGGCGCATCGCGTCTCTGTCGGTCCTGGCGCTCTGCGCGTGCGCCTCCGCCCCGCTCGCGGGTCATCTGCGTGACCCTGAGAACATCCCGCACCCGGCCTGTCCGCCGGCGCGGTTCGTGGTCGGCGTCGGTGCGTCGGTGGACGGCCGGGAGGAGGCGGAGGCGCGTGCGCGCGCGGCGGTCGTGCGTCGGCTCGGCTCGGAGATCGCGGTCGCGACGGATCGGATGGTGGAGCTCTCCCGCAAGGACGGGGTGCTCTCGACCGATCGCACGCTGCGGCAGCGGTTCAAGGAGGAGGCAAAGTTCCGGCACGGCGAGCTGGTCGCGCTCGTGGGCGAGCCGGCGCTGCACGACGGGCAGACCTATGCGTTCGCGTGTCTGGATCGCGCGATCGCGGCGGCGACGCTGGAGCGCGAGCTCGATCGACCGCTCGCCGCCTTCGACGAGGCGGCCGGGCGGGCGGAGCGGGCCGCGGGGCAGGGCGCCCACGCGCCGTTCGCCGCGGCGCATCGGGAGGCGGCGGCGCTCGCCCCGGGCGTGCTGGTGCTCCTCGGCCAGCTCCACGCGGTGCTCGGCGCGCCGCCAGCGGCCGAGGCGCCGTTCCGGGAGCGGTGGAAGCAGCTCTTCGTCCGGGAGCAGGAGCTGCGGGCGAGCGTGGCGGTGCGGCTCCACGTGCAGGGGGAGGAGCTCCCGATCGAGTTGCGCGCGAACGTCGCAGAGGCGCTCCGGGCCGCGTTCGTGGAGCTCGGTGTGCCGGCGACGGTCGGGGACGGCGCCGCGTGTACGACCGCAGATCGAGGGCTCTATCTGGTGCGGGTCGAGGCCGCGGCGGGCTGCGCGTGGGGCGCGCTGGGACACACCTGCCGGCCCCGACTGGTCGCGCGTGTGCAGGAGTGCAGCACGCAGCGGCTCGTCTTCGACGCCGGGCTGCTCCCGGAGGGGCTGCGGGGGACCGACGGCCGCGACCCCGAGCGCGCGCTGCGCAAGGCGCTCCGCGACGTCACGGTGGCGCGCGTCGCCCCGGAGCTGCAGCGGTTGCTCGGGGGGGAGCTCCCGCTCGGTCGGGAGGTCACGCGCGGGGAGTGACGGTCGATCGCAGGCCTGCGGCCGCGCAGGACGGTGTTTGGCGAACCCGCAGAGATCGTGGGACCGAACACGGATGTCCACTCTCCGATCGGCCCGCGCGGCCGCACGCCTCGCGCTCGTGTCGTCGTGTCTCGCGCTCGCCCTCGCCGGCTGTGACGACGAGGCCGCTGGTCCGACCGGCGCCGGCGCGGGGGGGACCGGCGGGGCGATCGGTGGTTGCCTCGCCGACGACGACTGCGGCGCAGGCGAGCGCTGCGAGGCTGGTACGTGCGCACCGGGCGGCTGCCGCAACGATCTCGACTGCGAGGCCGGACAGCGCTGCAATGCGACGACCGGCGCCTGCGAGGGCGAAGGCGGCGGCGGGTCCGGCGGGTCCGGCGGATCCGGCGGGTCCGGCGGCGGAGGATCGGAGTGCGCCGGGGGCGAGGTCCGCAACTGCGGCGTCACGAAGCGGGGGCGCTGCCGCTGGGGCGAGCAGCGTTGCGTAGGAGGCTCGTGGGAGGAGGCGTGCGCGGGCAACGTCGATCCGGCGCCGGAGTCCTGTGACGGCGAGGACGACGACTGCGACGGCGAGCTGCCGGCGGACGAGAGCGACGTGGATGGCGACGGCGCGCGGCTGTGCGGGCTCGACTGCGACGACGCGGATCCGGGGCGCTTCCCCGGCGCGGGCGAGACCTGCGACGGGATCGATCAGGACTGCGACGGGGTCGTGCCGACGGACGAGCTCGACGCGGACGGAGACGGCTTCTCGCCGTGCCAGGGCGACTGCGACGATACGGACCTGCAGCGCTTCCCGGGGGCCCTCGAGCAGTGCAACGGGCTCGACGACGACTGCGACGGTGCGGTGCCGGCGAGCGAAGGCGACGAGGACGGCGACGGCGCGCGCGTCTGCGAGGGCGACTGCGACGATGGAGATCCGCAGCGCTTCCTCGGGGCGGCGGAGGCGTGCAACGGCCAGGACGACGACTGCGACGGGCTCGTGCCGGCCGGCGAGGCGGACGGCGACGGGGACCTCGTCCGGGTCTGCGGGGGCGACTGCGCAGACGGTGATCCGCAGCGCTTTCCCGGCGCCGGCGAGCGCTGCAACGGGCTCGACGACGACTGCGACGGCGTGACCCCGGCCGGCGAGGTGGACGGCGAC
>CAYHCR010000024.1:0-13195 GCA_964354895.1 uncultured Myxococcales bacterium
CGCCGCTGCCTCCCGGCCCGATCCCACCGCTGCCGCCGGGCCCGCCGCCGCCCTGCCCCGCGCCGCCGTCGCCGCCTGCGGAACTTCCGCCGTCACCACCTGCGGCGACGCCGCCCGCGCCGCCCGCGTCACCGCCGGCCCCGCCCGCGGCCACGTCGGCGTCGGGGTTGCCGCAGGCGAGGAGCGCCAGGGTGAAGAGAGCTGCGAGCGCGGCGAGGACGGTCTTCATGCGGGTGCCTCCGGGAGCGAGGGCGGCATTCTAGCGCGATTGACGGCCGACCCCGCCCGCGCGAGGTTCCCGCGCTCCGCGCCTGTCGCGCGGCGAGACGCAGGAGCGTTCGGAATGAAGCGGTTCATCGGGGTCGTCACGCTGGTGGTGCTCGCGGTCGCGGGCCAGGCGTCGGCGGCGGATGCGGGCAAGCCCGCGGGCGACAAGCCCGCTGGCGCGAAGGCGGAGGCCAAAGTGGGCACCAGCGAGATCACGACGGCGAGCGGGCTGAAGTACGAGATCCTCAAGGCGGGCACCGGCGCGGAGGCGAAGGCCGGCCAGATGGTCTCCGTCCACTACGTCGGCACGCTGACGGACGGGAAGAAGTTCGACTCGTCCCGCGATCGCGGCGAGCCGTTCCAGTTCAAGCTCGGCGCCGGCGACGTCATCAAGGGCTGGGACGAGGGCGTCGCAGGGATGAAGGCCGGCGAGCTGCGCAAGCTCACGATCCCCGCCAGCATCGGCTACGGCGCGCGCGGCGCGGGCGGCGTGATCCCGCCGAACGCCACGCTGCTCTTCGAGGTCGAGCTGATCTCGTCGAAGTGACGCGCCGCTCAGAGTGACATACCTGCGTCCGCCGGCCCGAGAGGCCGGCGGACGGCAAGGTATGCCGGAGCATCAGCCGACGTTCTGGCCCATCGCCGTGACCGGCTGCAGCGTCGCCGCGCGGAACGCCGGCCAGAGCGCCGCGAGGCCCGTCACCAGGCTGATCCCGCCCGTCGCCGCGACCACGTGGATCAGGTGTGGCGCGAAGTGGATGCGGTCGGAGAGCATCACGAAGCGCGCCGCCTCGAACGGCACGCGGATCGCCGCCGCGTCGAGCCCCGCCGCGAGCGCCGCGCCCCCCAGCGCGCCGGTCGCCGAGGCCGCCGCGCCCAGCACGATCGCCTCGAGCAGGAACATCAGCAGCACCTGCCCCCGCCCCATGCCGATCGCCCGCAGCGTGCCGACCTCGCCCGTCCGCTCGCGCACCGACATCCACATCGTGTTCATCACGCCGACGCCGATGATCGCCGCGAGCAGCGCGACGACGAAGAGCGAGATCCCGTCGAACGCTTTCACGACCCACGCCAGCCACGAGACCTCGTCGTCCCAGGTCGTCAGATCGAGCTTCTGGCCGGTCCACTCGTCGCTCGAGACGCCCTCGATCTTGGCAAAGAAGAACTTCGCCTCGTGGTCCATCAGCAGGTAGCCCTCCGCCTCGAGCGCCGCGCGCAGCACGCGCATCACCTCGGGCGCCTGCGCGATGTCGTCCAGATAGACCATCAGCGCGCCGGTCGTGTCGTCGGGCAGTTGATACAGCTCCAGCAGCTCCTGCTTGCCGAGCAGCGAGGTGAAGAGCGACAGCATGCCGACGTCCTCGGCCACGCCGATCAGCGTCAGCTCGCGGGAATTCGCGGCGCCCTTGCGGCTCTCCGCGACCGCGGTGATCGACTCTCCCGGCGCGACGTGGAGCCGCTTCGCCATGCCGGCGAAGAGCACGATCGTGCCGGGCTCTCCGAGCCGTGAGAGATCCCCCACGCGCGCCTGCGAGCCGTTCTCCTTGTAGTCGTCCTCCTTCGCCAGCGTGAGCGTCGCGCGCAGCCGCGCCTCCTCCGCCGGTACGAGGCCCACGAGCGCAGACATGGTCGAGCCCTCGTCGGTGACGAGCTTCGCGAGCCCGCGGTGCCGCTCGAGCACGATGTCGAGCCCCGGCGTCTTCGCCTCGACGAGGGCGCGGACCTTCCGGTAGTCGGTGACGATCGGCTGCGCGTCGGTCGGCGTCGTCTTGTAGAAGCCGGCGACGTTGACGTGGCCCGCGGCGAGCGTCGTCGCCGAGCGGACCATGTTCTCGCGCAGGCCGGCGGAGAGCGAGAGCATCATCGTCAGCAGGAGCGTGACACCCGCGAGCGCGAGCGCGAGCACGCCGTTGCGCCGGCTCGCCTGGAGCAGGTTGCGTACGGCGATCCGCAGGAAGATCCCCATCGTCACTCCCGGCTCTGCATCGCGACGACCGGCGCGATCTTCGCGGCGAGCCGCGCGGGCCACGCGGCGCCCGCGGTCGCGACCACGACGACCGCCGCTGCGCCGAGCAGGAAGGCGTGCAGGTGGAGCGTCGGCCGCAGCGCTTGCCCCGCGAAGAGGAAGATCGTCACCTCGCCCGTCGCGGGGATCCCGACGACGCCGAGCCCGAGCACGACCGCCGCGGCCGCGAGCGACCCGACGAGCGCGGACGCGAGGCCGAGCACGACGGTCTCCGCGAGCAGCAGGCGCAGCACGAAGCCCCGGGAGGCGCCGATCGCGCGCATCGTGCCGATCTCGCGCACGCGATCCATCGTCGCCATCACCATCGTGTTGTTGATGATCACGAGCGCGACGCCGAAGACGATCACGAGCGCGATGGTCAGCACCGCGCGCAGCACGAGGATGAACTGGCCGACGATCCCCGACGCGTCCTGCCAGTCGATCGTCTTGAGCCCGAGGCCGTTCGCCGCGCTCACCGCCCGGATCTCCCGCTCGACCCGCCGCAGCGCGCCGCTCTCCCGCAGCACGACCGCCGCGTGAGGCACGACGCCGCCGTCGAGCTCGGCTGGATCGAAGATCGCCGCCGCCGCCGGGTCGCGCCGCTGCAGCGTCGGTTCGGCGAGCTGCGGCGCGGGCGTGCCTTCCTGCGCGGTCGTCGCCGCCTCGTCCGCCCCTGCGCCGAAGAGCGCGTCCTCCGCGTCCGCGCGCGCGATCTCCCGCACGCCCACCGACGCCTTGATCGCCGCGAGCTCGCGCCGCCGCTCCGGCGTCATCAGCCCGTAGAGCGCCCGGTACGTCATCAGATCCATGAGGTTGTAGCGGCTCGCGATCATCGAGCCCTCGAGCCCCTTGAACTGGTAGGTCCCGAAGACCTCCACGTTCACCGATTGGAGGTAGCCCGACTTGCTGAGCGCGCGGATCGTGAGCGTGTCGCCGATCGCGATCTTGTAGAGCCGGATGCGCGGCGCGATCACCTCGTAGAAGAAGGCGTAGCGGCCGTCGAACGTCGCGTCGTCCACGGCGAGGAACGCGTCGACGCGCGGGGTCAGCTCTGCCGGCGTGCCGGGCAGCAGCGCGCCGAGCCGCTCGGTCACCTCTGCGGCCGCGAGCGGATCGAGCTCGCGCGTGATCCGCCGCCCCATGCCGCGCAATTTCAGCTGACGCGCCTCGAGCTTGGCGTCGCCCGCGATGCGGCGCCCCTCGAGGCGTCGCGCCTTCTCCATCTCGTCGAGCTCATGGGCGACCTTGTTCTTGAGGAAGTCCTCGTAGAGCGCGTGGTTGAAGAGGAAGCCGCGCGTGCCCTCCGGCACCGTGCGCCCCTTCACGACGTAGAAGCCCGGGAACGCGGCGGCGAAGCGCGACAGATCGGTCCCGACGTACGGCAGCATGATCCGCTGCGCGTCGGCCTCGAGGGTGACGACCTGCTGGTCGAGCCAGTCGATCGCGGCGACGGAATCCTGCTCGAACCCGGCCCAGAACTCCTCCGAGGCGGCCCGCGCCACGAGCGTCCGCGCGCGCTCGTCCGCGGCGGGATCGCGCGAGACGGCGCGCTTCTTCTCGTACTGCTCCTGCAGCAGCCGGCAGAGCTGTCTGACCCGCGCCGAGAGCACGCGCACGCGCGCCGGATCGGCGGCCTGCACCGCACGTCGCAACGCCTCCACCTGCTCGTCGAGCTCGTTGCCGCCCACGATGGAGCCGACGTCCCGCCCCATCGGCACGACGTCGATCACGCCGTCGATCGCCCTGACCGCGTCGCGCGTACGCGGCCAGTCCTGCAGCACGCCGAGCTCCTGCTGCGACCCCGCCTGCGGGCCGTAGAACGCGAGCGCGTCCTCGCCCTGGTCGGAGACGAGCTGCACGTTTCCGACGAGCGAGCCGGTGATGGAGCGCTCCATCGACGCCTCGACGTCCGCGAGCAGCGAGGCGCCGAGCACGAGCAGGAACGTGCCGCCGGCGAGCAGGCCGCCCACGATGAGCGTCTTGCCGCGATGCTGTACGAGCGAGCGGAGCGAGAGGGCCGCGAGCAGCCGGGCGTCGTCGAGCAGGGTCACGCGCGGAGCATGGGGGCCGGCCGCCGCCGCGGGCAAGGGTCGAGGTGCGCTCCGTCGGCGCCGCGCTGCGGCCTTCAGCGAAGAAACAGGAGCAGCCCCACCGCGAGCGCGACGACGAAGACGCCTCCTCCGACGGCAGCCCACACGACGAACGGCATGCCCTCGTGCGCCGTGCCCGCAGTGGCGACGGCGCCCGTCACCGGGCGCGGCGCGGCGGGCGCCTCGAGCAGTCGCACCTCGAAGCCCATGTTCCGGAAGAACTCGTTCATGTCGGCGACGAGCGGCGCCCACTCGCTCATCGGGACGTCGATCGGCGCGTGGTAGCGGCCCTGCCAGAAGGCGTCGAGCACGGCGTGCGGCTTGATCTCCGCGCGCAGCTTCGAGACGTCGAGGAAGCCCGCGACGAGGTGCTTTCCGTCCGCGCCCCCGAGCACGATCGGCTGGCGCGCCTTGCGGCCGCCGTCGGTGCTCGGCCCGTCCGGCTCACCGAGCGCGAGCGTGCGCGCGCCGGGTCCGAAGGCCCGCCTCCCGTAGCGGATCTCGAACATCTCCGTCGCCGCCACGGCCTGCTGCGCGAACATCGTCCGTTTCAAGTCGTCGGCCAAGCGGCCCCCCGGTGCAACCTGCAGCGCTTTACAATCCGCCCCGCCAGAGGCGGAGCAGGAGCCAAGAGAGCACGCCTGCCGCGACGGCGAAACAGAGCGCCGCGACGACCGGCACGCCGAAGAGCGTGAGGCTCGTCGACGAGAGGGCGAGCGCGCCGGCGACCGAGAGCCCCGCGACGAGCACCGAGGCGACCGCGCGGTTCGTCCGTCGCTCGACGAGCGCCGTCTCCTCCGGCGAGGGCTCGATCGACGCCTTGAGCCGCAGCCGCCCGTCCTGCAGATCGCCGAGCAGCTGGCTGGCGATCACCGGCAGCTTGCGGCCGGCGAAGCGGAACGAGACCAGATAGTAGAAGAGCTCCTTCTGCAGCCGCTCGCTCGAGTAGAGCTGGTCCGCCATCCGCTCGACGTACGGCAGCATCTCCGCGAGCGGATCGACCTCCGGCAGGAGCTGCTTGGCGACGCCCTCGGCGGTGATGAGCGCCTTGAAGAGCATCGTGTATTGCGGGGTGAGCCGGACGCGATGCTTGAGCGCGCCGCGGCCGAGCTCCCGGACGAAGTCTTCGATCCGCAGCTCGCCGATCTTGCGGCCGGCGATGCTGCGCTCGAAGAGGGTCTGCACGTCGGCCTCGAACGCCGCGTAGTCGACCTTCTCCCGCTTGATGGCGAGCTCGAAGTAGATCCGGGCGACGGTGCGGAAGTCCCGCCGGTTGATCGCGAAGAGCAGCGCGATGATGTTCTCGCGCATCTCCTCGGTGAGCCGGCCGACCATGCCGAAGTCGAGCAGCCCGACGCGGTTTCCCGGGAGCGCGAGCACGTTGCCGGGGTGCAGATCGCCGTGAAAATACCCGTCTTCGAGCAGCATCTGGAAGTCGGCGCGCATGAGCGTCGTGCCGACCTTCGTCAGATCGAAGCCCCTCTCGCGCGCGTCCCGGATCTTCACGCCGTCGAGGAACTCGAGCGTGAGCACGGTCGCCGCCGTGTGGCTCCGGTAGATCTTCGGGATCACGACGTCGGGGTTTCCCTCGAAGTTCTTCGCGATCGCCTCGGCGTGCTCGGCCTCGACGCGGAAGTCGATCTCCTCCGCGATGGTGCGCGCGATCTCATCGAGCCAGCCGGGCGCGTCGACGAGCTCGGCCTCGGGGAACTGGCTCTCCACCGCGCGCGCGAGGAAGCGCAGGATCGAGAGATCGGTCTCGATCTGGAAGCGGATGCCGGGCCGCTGCACCTTCACGGCGACCTCTTCGCCGGTGTGCAGCGTCGCGCGGTGGACCTGCGCGATCGACGCGGTCGCGAGCGGCTCCGTCTCGAACGTCTTGTACAGCTCTGCCGGCTTCTTTCCGAGCGCCGAGACGATCTCGCGCTCGACCTCCGCCCAGGTCATCGCCCCGACGTCGTCCTGCAGCGGGACGAGCGCCGCCGCGTACTCGGCCGGGATGACGTCGCTGCGGGTCGAGAGCATCTGGCCGAGCTTCACGAACGTAGGGCCGAGATCCCGGATGACGCCCGCGACGCGCTCGGGCGTCGGCGTCTGCACGGTGGGATCGGTGACGAACCTGTGCAGGAGCCCGACGCCCGGCACCTCGACGTTCGCGACGATCCAGCCGAGCCCGTGGCGCGCGAGCACCTCTGCGATCTGCTGCAGGCGGACGAGATCCTTGACGACGACGCGCGCCCCGAGGGCGGTCTTCGCGGCGGTGCGGACGATCGGCACGGGCTCTCCCGCGGGCCCTCGAGGCGCCCGCCCGCCGACTTCTAGCGCCTCGCGGCGCGGCCCGTCAGCAGTCGGGGTGCTCCGCGACGATCATCACCGCGAGGTTCAGGTGAGACGGGATGACGTCCGCGTGGCCGACCGCCAGGTAGTACTCGGCGCGCGCGGCGAAGGAGCAGCCGAAGAACATCGTCTCGGCACCGTACACGCCGAGGCCGCCGGTCCACGGGTCCGCCGCGTCGTGCACCATCGCGCCGAGCACGCCCTCCCACTGCAGGCCGGCCGTCAGGTTCAGCAGCGAGACCTCGGACTCAAAGACGCTCGGCGCTGAGACGAGGTTGAGGCCGAGCCCCGTCGCCATCTCGAGCCCGGCCCACTCGGTCGGCGCCGTCGTGGTCGCCGTCGAGCCGCGGGCGGGGAGGGTCGTCGCGCCCGTCACCGGATCGAGGCCGGGCTGGGAAGGCGGCGTGTAGGTGCCGGACATGTATCCGACGCCCATCATGAATTCGATCGGCGCGCCGCCGCCCTGCAAGTAGGCCCGGTACGAGTAGAGCGCGTTGTTGCCGGAGAGGTCGCCATCGCCGAGCGGCTCGAAGCCCCCGAACACGAAGGAGTGCGCCAACACCGAGTCGCTGTCGTCGCTGCCCTGGAAGAACTCGACGCCGTCCAGGTCGAGATCGATGTCGAAGTCCCAGTCGCTCCCGGTGGAGCCGCCGCTCGTGGAGCCCGCGATCTCCGCCAGCGCGACCTCGCGGGCGTCCTCGTCGTTCGACGCGGCGTCGAGATCGACGCGCGCGTTCGCGACGTTCTGCACCCGCTCCTCCTCCGCGAAGGTCCCGTACGCCGCGAGGTAGGCGTCAGCCGCAGCGAGCCGCTGCACCTGCGTCTTGAGCTTCAGCGTCAAGTATTGCTGCAGCTTCCCGTAGTCGCCGGCGAGAGACGCGAGCGTCGTGTTGCGGTTCTGCACGTAGCGGGTCCACTGCGCGCACGCCTCGGTCGCGCCGGAGAGGTACGGGTTGCCGGTCGTGATCGCGGAGAGCTGGCACCAGGCGGTCGCCTTCGCGTCCGGCGCGGTGTCCGCGGCGCGATCGAGCAGCACGGCGCTCTCATACGCGCGCTCCGCCTCGATGTTGGTGTTCACGAAGTCGCCGCCCGCGCTCTTCACGTCGATCTTCGGCGCCATCGCGATCATCGTCCCGGCGCCGAAGGTCACCTCCGAGGCGGCCCCGCTCCCGCCGCCGGCGTTGCCGAGCCGCAGCATGATCTTCGAGAGCTCCGGGCCCTTCTCGTCCGAGTCGTCGGTCAGCGCGTACGCCCCGTCGCCCGACAGCTCCGGCGTCTGGCTGCGATCCTTCACGGTCGCCCGCAACGCCTTCTTCGCGTAGTCGACCGCCTCGCCCGCCGTCACCTTCTCGTTCTTGTCCGTGTCCGCCCAGCCCCGCAGCCCGCCGAGCACCAGATACGAGAACGCCGGCCGCGCCGCTCCAGGCAGCGGTCCCGCGAATTCATTCGCCGTGCCCGCCGTCATCACGACGCTGCGACCGGCCGGCTCCACGCTGATCACCGGCAGCAGCGGCTGCAAACCTTCCACCAGCGCCTTGGTCCCCGCCCGCCCCGAGAAACATGCGTCGATCACCGCCACCGTCTTGCCCTGCGGCCCCCGCTCCAGGATCGCCAGCAGCTCCTTCTTCGCCAGCGACCGCGCGTAGAGCGAGTCGACGTCCTGCTGCGCGTCAAAGCCAACGAGCACGCCGTCCTTGCCGTCCCGCGCGGGCGCCCCGTGCCCGATGAAGACGAACCACAACGTGCCGCCCGGCCGCACGTCCTTCGCCGCCTGCTCCGCGAACTTCTTCATCTTCTCCAGCGTGCCCTCGTTGTTGCGCAGCAGCGTCACGCGCTCGGCGGGGATCTTCCGCGACTCCGTGAAGTATTGCATCCAGTCGTTCGCGTTCGACACCGCGCCACCGACGGGCGGCGCCACCGCGTAGCTCTCGATCCCGACCACCACCGCCGCGTCGTTCGAGCCCCCGCCCTGCGAGGGCCAGTCGGTGAAGGCCGGCCACAGCTCTTCTGCTGCAGCCGCAGGGGTGGCGAGGAGCAGCACCAGGAGCGCGAGGGAGTGCTTCATTCAGGGCACCGAGGGGTTGGGCCGCGGGGGCGCGGCCTCGTTGCAGCTCTCGCGCGAGTCGAGCCCGATCGTGGCCTCGAGGTGCGCGGGGATGAGATCGCCGTGGGAGATCGGCTCGATCCACGCGACGCGCAGCGCGGTGGAACAACCGAGGTAGATCGTGTTCGCCGCGTAGGCGCCGAGCGTCCCGTAGAAGTGGGACGAGCTCTCGGTCGGCCGGCTGCCGACGACGCCCTCGAAGGCGAGCCCGCCGGAGAGGTTGAGCAGCGAGCTCTCGTACTCGTTGAGGTCCGGCGCGGAGATCACCGTGAGGCCCAGCGAGGTGCCCAGCGCGAGCCCGCCCCAGCGGCCGTCGAACGTGTCGGTCCGCCCCGGCGCGTAGCTTCCGTCGCGGTACGCGAGGCCGACGCCGACCTCGATCGGCGAGCCGGCCGCGACCACGCTCTCGAGGCCGAACTTGCGGGTCGTGCCGTCGTACGGATCGGAGAAGGGTTGCAGGCCGCCGGCGACGAAGCCGACGTACCCGATCGCCCCGCCGACGTTCCCGCCGTAGAGCAGGGAGACGGGCCCCAGATCGATCTCGAGCTCCAGGCTGTCGTCGCGGACGCCGTCCGGGCCGATGAGCGGGAGCCGGACCTCGCGCGCCGCCTCCGCAGAGCCCGCCTCCTCCAGCTCGATCCGCGCCGCGGCGACCGCCGCCACCGTCGGCTCGCCGTGCAGCGCTGCGTGCGTCGCGAGGAACTCGTCGACGACCCGGAGCCGCTCGTCCCGGCCGGGCCGCGCGAGCGCGAGCAGCGCCCGCAGCCGGGCGTAGTCCTCGCGCAGCTTTGCCAGCGACGCCTCACGACGATCGCAGAACGCGCTCCACGCCTCGCAGGCCCTCCGCGCGCCCTCGAGGTACGGGTTGCGCTCGGTGAAGCCGGCGAGCGCACACCACGCGTCCCGCTTGTGCGCGGCCGACGCGGCCGGGTCTGCCTCCGTCGCCATCGCGCGCTCGTACGCGTACTCGATCGCCGGCTCGGAGCTCGGGCCCAGCGGCGCGGGCGCGACCGGCGGGAGCGGCGAGGGCGACGGGGGCGAGGGCGACGCCAGCGGCGTGGAGGAAGGTCTGCGCCCCGCCTCCTGGTCCGCGCGCGCGGGCAAAGCTGCAGTTGCGACGAGGAGCACGACGAGCGAGGAGGACGAGCGCATGGGCGGTCGGGGGCCGACGGTCAGCAGCCCGAGCGATCCGGCGCGATGAAGAGCAACGCGCCGAGGCGCTGCTGCCAGACGTCCTCGTGACCGAGCGGGACGTAGTACTCGGCCGCGACGCCGAACGAGCAGCCGAGGAAGACCTTCTCCGAGAACACCAGGCCGCCCGCGCCGAACCAAGGCGAGCTCGTCGGCGTCAGCGCCTGGCCGATCACCTCTTCGAGCCGGAGGCCGGCGCCCAGGTTCAGCAGCGAGAAGTCGCTGGAGCCGGGATCCGGCCAGCCCACCAGGTTGAGCAGGATCTCCTGCCGCAAGGCGACGCCGCTCCACTCGACGTCGCCGGTGAGGCCCGCGTAGAGCAGCGGCTGGCCGGTCGTCGGGTCGATCGGGATCGAGGAGCCGGCCTCCGTATAGGCCAGGAGCGTCTTGTCCGAGATCGTCCAGTGGTAGGTGCCGGTGGCCCAGCCCCAGCTCGACGTGAACTCGATCGGGCCGGAGCTCATGCTGATGCCGAAGAGGTAGGTCGAGGTCGAGCCGAGGAACTCGCCGTCGCCGAACGGCTGGAGGCCGTCGTAGACGAAGCGGAGCGTGAACAGCTCGCTCATGTCGTCCGAGCCGAAGAACGCGATGTCGCCGGGATCGATCTCGATGTCCCAGTCGCTCGAGCCCGACGAGGTCGTGATCTCCGGGAGCGACACCTCGGCCGCGTCGCTGTCGCCCGACGCGGAGTCGAGATCGACGCGCGCGTTCGCGACGTTCTGCACCCGCTCCTCCTCCGCGAAGGTCCCGTACGCCGCGAGGTAGGCGTCAGCCGCAGCGAGCCGCTGCACCTGCGTCTTGAGCTTCAGCGTCAAGTATTGCTGCAGCTTCCCGTAGTCGCCGGCGAGAGACGCGAGCGTCGTGTTGCGGTTCTGCACGTAGCGGGTCCACTGCGCGCACGCCTCGGTCGCGCCGGAGAGGTACGGGTTGCCGGTCGTGATCGCGGAGAGCTGGCACCAGGCGGTCGCCTTCGCGTCCGGCGCGGTGTCCGCGGCGCGATCGAGCAGCACGGCGCTCTCATACGCGCGCTCCGCCTCGATGTTGGTGTTCACGAAGTCGCCGCCCGCGCTCTTCACGTCGATCTTCGGCGCCATCGCGATCATCGTCCCGGCGCCGAAGGTCACCTCCGAGGCGGCCCCGCTCCCGCCGCCGGCGTTGCCGAGCCGCAGCATGATCTTCGAGAGCTCCGGGCCCTTCTCGTCCGAGTCGTCGGTCAGCGCGTACGCCCCGTCGCCCGACAGCTCCGGCGTCTGGCTGCGATCCTTCACGGTCGCCCGCAACGCCTTCTTCGCGTAGTCGACCGCCTCGCCCGCCGTCACCTTCTCGTTCTTGTCCGTGTCCGCCCAGCCCCGCAGCCCGCCGAGCACCAGATACGAGAACGCCGGCCGCGCCGCTCCAGGCAGCGGTCCCGCGAATTCATTCGCCGTGCCCGCCGTCATCACGACGCTGCGACCGGCCGGCTCCACGCTGATCACCGGCAGCAGCGGCTGCAAACCTTCCACCAGCGCCTTGGTCCCCGCCCGCCCCGAGAAACATGCGTCGATCACCGCCACCGTCTTGCCCTGCGGCCCCCGCTCCAGGATCGCCAGCAGCTCCTTCTTCGCCAGCGACCGCGCGTAGAGCGAGTCGACGTCCTGCTGCGCGTCAAAGCCAACGAGCACGCCGTCCTTGCCGTCCCGCGCGGGCGCCCCGTGCCCGATGAAGACGAACCACAACGTGCCGCCCGGCCGCACGTCCTTCGCCGCCTGCTCCGCGAACTTCTTCATCTTCTCCAGCGTGCCCTCGTTGTTGCGCAGCAGCGTCACGCGCTCGGCGGGGATCTTCCGCGACTCCGTGAAGTATTGCATCCAGTCGTTCGCGTTCGACACCGCGCCACCGACGGGCGGCGCCACCGCGTAGCTCTCGATCCCGACCACCACCGCCGCGTCGTCCGCGCCCCCGCCCTGCGACGGCCAGTCGGTGAAGGCCGGCCACAGCTCCTCGGCCGCGGCCGCCGGGGCGGCGACGGCGAGGAGGGAGGCACAGAGGGAGAGCGAGCGCAGGGCGGCACGCATGGACGACTCCGAGGCGAAAGAGGCCCGGATCCTACCCCGTCCGAAGCGCGGCCGGCTCCCACGTTCATGGGAGGCCGGTGCCCACGTTCATTCGGAGCTCGGCGCTGGCAAGTTTCGGCGCTTGTGCAGGAGAGACCCTGCCGGCGTCGCGGACCCTGACCCCGAAGTTCCTCCTGCTGCGTTCTGTCTCTGATGCCCGCAGCTCGGCTCCGCCCTTGGGCGGTCCGCCGTGCTTTCAACGCTCACCGGGACGAGGTCCGCAGCGAGGCGTAGAGTCGCCTCAGAGGAGGTTTCATCGTGAAGCGCAACGCAGAGGGACCTGCCATCGGCAATCCCCTATGCAAGAGACGTGCCACCCCGCCGGGTTGGCTGATGTGCTCGCTGCTGTGCACGACGCTCGCCGGACCCGCGCTGGCTGCGGGAGGGGTGGCGGAGTCGGTGCTCGGCGCGTACGACATCGACGACATCGACGCGGAGTGGGAGCAGAACACCGGCGCCGCCGTCGGCAGCGAACGGCTGCACGGCTGCTTCACGACGCCGAACGCCAAGCTGTACTACTTCCGGATCTCGGCCGCGAGCCAGCTCGAACAGCTCGTCGAGGTCGACACGTCGACCCAGCCGATCCGGGTCAACACGACCTGCTCGATCGGCGTCGGGCGCGCCAGCGCGGAGAGCTGGGGCCGCCCCGTCATCGCGTACTGGCGTCAGTACGACACTGGCGCAGGTGACGCCGTCTACTTCCAGCGCGACACAGCGGCGAGCGCGGGCGGCAACGCTGTCTTCACGGGGAACACCGGTGGGGCCACGATCTACTGGCCGCAGTTGGAGGAACATCCGTCGCTCGTGCTCACGGGCCTCGGGAACGGTCAGATCCAGCAGGCCTTGCCGCGAAAGTACGTCGTGCCTCCGTCGACAGATGAGCGGGGCCTGGTGCTGCGGCGCTGCCAGCCGGCGAACGGAACGGGAGGATGTACGCCCGTCGCCAATACCGAGGAGGCGTGGTTCGCGGATTCGACGGTCCACTCAGTGGCGATCGCAGCGAGGATCCCGGATGTGAGCGCTTGGGGCGGCTGTGCGAATGCCCTCGCCGGGCAGCAGTGCGTACACGTCGCGTATGAGCTCACGTCGCCCGATGACCTCGTGAACT
>CAYHCR010000025.1:0-13051 GCA_964354895.1 uncultured Myxococcales bacterium
GGTCGCTGCGGCGCTCGCGGAGCGCAAGCTCGCCGCGATGCAGGGCGACGAGAAGGCGATGGGGGAGCTGCAGAAGTTGACGGCCGCGTCCTCCGTGCTCACCGGCTCGATCGTCCTCGGCGCCGGCGGCCTCCAGCTGACCGCAAAGCTGATCGACGCAGAGAAGGGCCTCGTGCTCGCGACCGACACCGCGACGGCGGACGCGCCGCTCCCGATCGCCGGCCTTCCGGGCCCGAAGAAGGGCGAGGGCGAGGCGCGCGAGCCGCCGCCGGCGCCGGCCGAGGCGGTCTCGGGCGCGACGGTCGAGGTCGCGCTGCGTCGGCTCGCCGATCGCGTCGCCGCGTCGCTCCAGAAGGCGCTGCCCGAGCAGGGTCGCTACTCGCGCCTCGCCGTCTCGACCTTCTCCGAGGCGGGCTCGATGACGACGGAGAAGCAGCTCGGCAAGCTCGTGCCCAGCGAGCTCTCGACCTCCCTGGTGCGCGACCACGGCTTCCTGCTCGTCGAGCGCGCGCAACTCTCGGCCGTCATGGATGAGGCGAAGCTCGGCGCGATGGGGTTCGTCGACGAGGCGGAGGCGCCCGCGCTCGGCAAGCTCTCCGGCGCCCAGGCGGTGATCATCGGCCAGGTCTCCGAGGCGGGCGATCGCTTCCTCGTCTCGGTGCGCGTCGTGGAGACGGAGACCGGTCGCATCCTCGCCGCGGAGAACGGCTCGGTGCCGGCCGCCGGCCTCGTCGCGCTCTCAAGCGACGCCGTGGTGCTGCGCAGCACCACCGACGCGGTCTACCGCTCTTTGCTGCTGCCGGGCTGGGGACAGTTCTACAACCGCGAGCCGGTGAAGGGCGCGGTCTTCGCGGGCGCCGAGGTCGCCACGCTCGGCAGCGCGCTCGCGTTCCACCTGATGGGCTCGACCGCGGAGACCGAGTACAACGACGCGACGCCGGAGGGCCTCGGCGTGAGCCCCGCGGAGGCGTCGGCGGAGGCCGTCTCGCTGCGGGAGACCGCCGAGTCGCGCTACCAGACCCGCAACATTCTGCTCGCCATCGCGGGCGGCCTCTGGGCCTACAACGTGCTCGACGCATGGATGAACGGCGTCGATGGCGAGGCGATGATCGGCAAGGAGGGCATGGCGGTCGCGCCTCGCGAGGGCGGCGGCGCGCTCGTGTTCACGGTGCCGTGACGCTGGGGCGTTCCGGTCCCGCGGAGGCGCGCCGCGCGGTCGCTTGAGAGCCCCCGCTGCGTCGCGTACCGTCCCGCCGCGCCCGCCGCCGGGGTGCACACGGGGGCGTCATGCGGGAAGCGCTGCAGCCGATGCTGAACGAATTCGCAGCCGGAGACGCGACGGTCTCGCTCTGCGGCGCGATCTTCTCCGCGGTCCCGTTCGCGCCGGCGATGCCGCCGTGCCGCTCGATCGAGGACGCCGCGGCGACGGCGTGGCCCGGCGCGAGCGCGGCGGTGCTCGCCCGCGCGAAGGAGCTCTCGAAGAGCGAGGAGGTCGAGCGCGCGCTCTTCGTCGCGGCGGGCCTCGACACCGGCGATCGCGGCATCGCGGTCTACACGGGCCTGAAGACCGCCTTCGCGCTGTTCTTCTCTCCGACCGGCCAGCGCTCCTTCGACGCCGATCCGCAGCAGGCCGCCGACGCCTCGCTCAAGGCGCAGGGCATCGCCTACATGGTGGACAAGCTCCTGCCCGGCGACGTCGCGGACAAGGTCGCGCTCTTCAAGCGGCTGCCGGCCGCCCGCTCCGTCGCCGTCTACTACACGGCGATCGAGGTCGCGGTCCCGTTCACGGACGGCGTGCTCGCGGGCAAGGGCCACGCGCTCGCAGAGCTGCTCGCGCGCGCCGAGAAGGAGACCGGCTCGCGGATCATGCAGCTCGCCGGCGCGACGGCCATGCAGCAGAGCAAGCCGGTCCTCGACGGGATCCTGCCGGCGCTCGAGGGCGTGCTCGCGAAGGTCGTGGAGTACGTGGGGCCGGTCGTCGAGAAGGCCCGCGTCTCGATCCCCACGCTGCTCGACAAGAGCGCGCGCGTCGGGACCGCGGTCGCGATGGGCGCAGACATGCTCCCCGTCTGGCGCTTCCTCGGCGCCCGCCTCGCGGCGGAGGCCTGCGTGCTGCGCGCGGTCATCGAGCTCGAAGGGCGCGACGTCGTGCTCCCGCCGCCGCCCCCTGCCACGGTCACCGCCCCTGACGCGGTCGCTGCCCCTGCCGCCGCCGCTGCCCCTGCCGCCGTCGCTGCCCCTGACGCCGTCGCTGCCCCAGACGCAGTCGCTGCCCCTGCCGCAGTCGCTGCCCCTGCCGCCGTCGCTGCCGCTGCCGCCGCCCCCGGCGCCCTCGCCGCCGCGATCCACTCCCACGGCGATCCCTCCCCTCCACGCACCGCCTCCGCGAACCCCTACGCGGCGCCGCCCACCGCGAGCACCGCCGCCGAGCCCGCGCTCCCCCCCGCGCCGCCGAGCCGCCCCGGCGGGAACGAGACCGCCCGCGAGCCGAAGCCCGACGACGGGAGGTCGTCACAACCGGGCCCACCTCGCTCGCCGATGCCCTGAAGCAGAGCTTCTCCGACGGCGATCTCTCGCGCGCCGACCGACGGGTCCTCGCCGAACGGATCGAGGCGGCCGGGCTCGACGACGACGGCGTCGCGCTCCACCTGCACCAGGCCTTCGCGCTCGCCTCGACCGCGACGCCGGACGCGCTTGTCCAGGCGCGGCTCGCCTGGCTCGAGGACGTCGTGAAGGCGTTCCGCGCCGGCCAGCGGGCGCGCAGCAAACGCGAGGCGCCCGCCGACGAGGGCTCGCTCTCCGAGGTCTTCATGAGCCCCGGCGAGGCCTGCGTGCGCCGCATCGCGGGGCTCGTCGGCGCGGCGGTCCGGACGGTCGACATCTGCGTCTTCACGATCACCGACGATCGGATCTCGCGCGCGATCCGCGAGGCCCACCGGCGCGGCGTGCAGGTGCGCATCGTGACGGACGACGAGAAGGCGCACGACGCCGGCTCCGACACGCTCGCGCTCGGCCGCGACGGCGTCCCCGTGCGCGTGGACGACTCGCCGTTCCACATGCACCACAAGTTCGCGATCTTCGACGGCCGGCTGCTGCTCACGGGCAGCTACAACTGGACGCGCGGCGCGGCGGAGAACAACCAGGAGAACCTGCTCGTGACGGACGACGCGCGCTTCGTGCGGCCCTTCGTGGCGGAGTTCGAGCGGCTCTGGACGCAGTTCGGAAGGTAGGCGGCGCGGTGGCCGGCGGGCGTCTGGCGGGAGCGATCGGGGTCCTGCTCGCGGCGGGGGCGGCCTCGCCTGCGCTTGCGGAGCTTCCCGATGGCCCGGCGCCGATCGGCGCGTTCGTCGAGCGGACGATCGAGCGATTGGTCGAGCTGCAGGCGTGGCCCGCCTCGTGTGGACCTGCGCCGATCGCCTCGCAGATCCCGGGCCGCGGCACGGTGAGCCTCGATCTGCGCGGCGGCGCGCTGCTCGTGCGCTCCAAGCGGCCGCCGGCCGAGCTCACGACAGCCGCGTGCGCCGAGGCGCCGGTCGCGATGGAGCTGGAGGGGGCGAGGCGGGAGGGGGATCGCTGGAGCGCGTCGTGCCGCGCCACCGACGCCAGCCGCCGCCAGGAGGTGCGCGCGACCTTCCGGCCGCCGGACGACGTGCGCTTCGAGGTGGAGACGACCTTCGCGGGCGTCTGTCGCGGGCGCACGACGGAGGTGCGCAACTTTCGCAGGAGCGTACCGACGCCCGCGCCGCTGGCCGAGGTCCCCGACGCGGGAGCGCCGCCGCCCGCGCCGGACGCCGGGCTCGCCGCGCCGGACGAGCTCCCACTCGTCGTGGTGAAGCCGCTCGCGCGCGTCGCCCATCCCGCCGCGCCGGAAGCGCCCTTCGTGCCGCTCGAGGGCGTCGAGCTGGTGGCGCCGGAGGAGGGCGGCTACGTCCTCCCGGTCGAAGAGCTGCGCGCGGGCGGCCGGACCGCGATCGTCGTCGGCCTCCTCGTGGTGGCGGGGCTCGGTGTCGCGATCGCGCTCGTCCGGGCGCGTCGGCGCGCGGCGCCGCGTTGTCCCTCGTGCGCGAAGGAGATCCCCGCGGAGGCGCGCTTCTGCCCGCACTGCCGGGCAAAGCTGCGCTGATCTCCCGGCTCCGCTACAGCGTCGGACGCGGGAGCTTCGCGCCGTGCTCGCGCAGGAGCTGCTCGTCGAACAGCAGCAGCAGCGCGCCGTCCGGGCCCGCCTCCCAGCGGAGCGAGACCCGCCCGCCCGACCAGAGGAAGCCCTGCGGGTCCACGCTGCTCGGTCCTCCGTACCGCGCCTCGATCGCGCGCAGCAGCGCAGGCTGGGCGTCGGCGGCGGCCTCGAAGACGATCGCGACCACGACGCCGTCGTGCAGGGCGAACGCGACGGACGTGAGGGCGGCGTCGTCGAGCCGCTGCGGGATCGTCGCGCTCTCCACGAACGACGCGCCGCCGTCCGCCGCCCGGAGCGGGCGCGGCGACGGGACGGAGTCACCCGGGGCGCCGAGCTTCACGCCGAAGAGGCCCGCCTCGTCATCGAGCGCGAAGAGCCCGAACGGCGTCGAGGCGGCCGGCGCGAGCGGACGGGGCGTGGCGCAGGCGGCGAGGAGCCCGGCGAGCGCGAGCGGCGATCGACGCCTCACGGCGGCACCGGGGCGAGCGCTTCGGCGATCTCCGCGACGATCTCCGAGAGGAACGCGCGATGGCCGTCGCGCAGCCGCGCTTCGACCCAGCGGTGGGGGAAGAGCAGGATCGCGCCGCGGCTGTCGTGGACGGCGAGCGTGCGGTCGTGGCCGTCGTCGAACACGGCCCAGCGCAGCGGGAGACCGCCGCAGAGCGAGGCGCCGAGGGCCGCCGCGGTGATCGCCACCACGTCGCCGAATGGCTCGAGCGGATCGTCCTCGCGCGCCCATCTTCGGAGCGCGCGTTCGAGGCCGGTGAGGTTCGCGGGCTCGCCGGGGGCGTAGCGCCCGACGAAGGTCTGCGCCGCCGCGAGGCCGGTGCGGATCCGACGCAGATCATCGGGCGTCGGCGGCGAGAAGAGGGCGGCGGCGGCGTGGTCGTGGCCGCACGCGGAGCGGCCGGGGGCGTGGACATGGGCGCAGGCGCTGGCGGCGGTCATGCGGGCGGGGTCCGGCTCAGCGCGCCGCGCGGCGCCGCGAGAGCCACTCCGGCAGCGACAACATCGCGACCGCCGAGAGCACGAGCATCGCGCCGAGGAACTCCGTCAGCGGAGGGGCCTTGCCGCCCGCCCACGCCCAGAGCGCGGCGGTCGCGAGCAGGCCTGCGAGCACGCTCGCGGCGCGGTTGAGCGGCACGGTCCAGGAGTTCTCGCGGGGATCGAGCAGCACGAGCCCGCCGAAGATCCCGGTGCCCTGCGAGCAGAGGCCGGCGATGACCGCGGGCAGAAATGCAGGACCGAGCGGCAGCTCGAGGAAACCCTTCGTCAGCGGGCCGGCGATCGCAGCGGGGCCGAAGAGCGCCATCCCGACGAGTCCCAGCACGAGCGCGGGCGTCGCGACCATCTGCTCCTCGACGAAGAAGCGCAGCCGGGCGGTCGGATCGGCCGACTTCGCGAAGTGCGACATCAGGCGGAGCCGGACGAAGTAGGCGGCGAGATAGACGGAGAGATCGATCATCGCCATCGTCGAGAGCCCGGCGCCGTCGCTGCGTACGCCGACGAGCAGCGCGGCGACCGACAGCCCCAGCGCGATCCACGAGAACCAGCGGACCTTCCGCCGCGACATCAGATCGACGACCGGGGCGATGAGCAGCACGCCGCCGCGCATGAAGAGCATCATCAGCACGATCGAGATCCCCTCGAACGTGTAGGCGAGCGTGGTGGTGACGATGACGGCCGAGGTGCAGAGGCCGGAGATCAGCAGCGGCAGGCTCGGGCCAGGAAAGTTGAAGGGGCCGAGCTGGTGGCGGCCGGCGTGCTTCCAGAGGCCGCGGACCGTGAAGAACGTGTACATGCCCAGCAGCGACGCGATCGCCGTGACCGGCAGCAGCTCGAAGCCCGCGATCGCGCGGCCCGCGCCGGGGAGCGAGCCCGACGAGAGGCTCTTCGTCAGCGCGGCGTACGGGACGTAGGCGGCGAAGTAGCCGAAGGCGAGCCACCCGACGTGCGTGTCGCCGCTCGGCTTTGCCTCCACCCGCGTCCCCCGATCGGCAGCGAATCGACCTCCGCACTCTGCGCCAGCGCGCAGATCCGCGCGAGGAAGATTCGGCCGGCGCGCCGCGCGATCGGCGCCTGCGCTGGCGACCGCGTCGATCGGCCGTCGCCGCCGCATCGCGGGCCACGGCGGGTTACCATCGCCCCTTGGGGGGCTCACACCATGCGTCGATCGTTCCCGGGACTCGTTCCCTGGCTGGCACTCGCTGTGTCGCTCGTGGCCTGCACGGCCGAGGTGCCGGCATCGAACCCGTTCGATCCGGCGTCGGACTCGCCCGCACCCGGTGAGCTCCGCGGGGTCGTGCGCCTCGCGGGGGGCGCGCCGGCGGCGGGCGCGAGCGTCGTGCGGGCGAGCGGCGGCGGCACGCAGGCGGACGCGGAGGGCCGCTTCCGGCTCGAGGCGCCCGCGACGCTCGACGGCGGTCCCGGGGAGACGCTGACCGTGTCGGCCGAGCGCGCGGGCGTGCCGTACGGGCCCATCGTGCGCGATGGCCTGCGCGTCCCGCTCGGCGGCGTCCTCGACGTCGGCACGATCGAGCTGCCGCTCGCCTCGGGCGCCGTGGTCGGCGTCGTGCGGGCCGAAGGACGCCCGCTCGGCGGCGCGCTGGTGACGGTGGAGGGCTCGGCCGCGGCCGCGGTCGCGCTGCCCGATGGGCGGTTCGAGCTGCGCGGCGCGCCGGTGGGTTTCCGACGCGTGACGGCGCGCGCGGACGGCTTCCGCTTCGAGCCCGTGCTGGTCGAGATCCCGGCGGCCGGCGCCGCGACGGTGGAGCTCGCCGGCGCTCGCTTCGCGCTCGAGGTCTCGCTCGCCCCGGCGGCGCGCGCGCAGCCCGGCGCGACCGCCACGTTGGAGCTCTCGTTGGCCCTGCTCGCGCAGGACGCGGTCGAGGTGCAGGTCAGCGAAGACGCCCGCTTCGCGGAGGCCGCGGCCGGCGACGTCGAGCCCCGCCCCTTCGCCCCGACGCTCGCAGCGACGCTCGCCGAGGGCGCGGACGGCCCGCGCACGCTCTTCGTGCAGGCGGCCACGGCGGCGGGCGATCGCACCGGCGTGGAGGCGCTCTCGGTGACGCTCGATCGCGTCGCGCCCGCCGCGCCGATCGTCACGCTCCCTCCCTCGACAGGCGCGGCGGCGCTCGCCTTCGGCCTCGCGGTCGACGACGCGGCGCCGTCCTCCGGACTTGCGTCGATCGAGCTCGCCGTGGACGGCGCCGCGCCCGTCGCGCGCGCCCCGGCGGCGCCGCTCGAGCTCGCCGCGCTCCCGGAAGGTCTGCGCCTGCTGTCCTTCGCGGCGCGGGACGCGGCCGGAAACCTCGGCCCCGCGGCGTCGTGGCCGCTCGTGATCGATCGGACCGCGCCGGAGCTCGTGGGCGCCGTCACGATCGAGGACGGCCGCCCGGACTCGATCCCCGGCGCCGCGAGGGGTCGTGAGGTGGTGCTCGTCGCGACGCTGCGCGACGCCGGCCGGCTCGCGCTCGCGACGCTCGCCTGCGAGGGCTGCGACGCCGCCTTCACGATCACGGTCGGCGGGGCCGCTGCGGCTGCGCAGATCGCGCTCGCGCCCGGCCCGGACGAGGAGGTGCGGATCCCCGTGCGGCTGCTCGCCCCGAGCGGCGGCGGCGGCCAGCTCGAGCTCGCGATCGCAGATCCCGCCGGCAACGTGACGGGCGCCTCGGTGCCGTACGTGCTCGATGACGATCCGCCCCGGATCCGCGCGCTCCGGGCGCCCGCGTTCACGAACGCCGCAGCGCTGCTCCCCGAGCTCGAGACGGATCCCGACGCGGTGCTCGCCCGGGCCGTGGCCGTGCCCGGGAGTCGCTGCCTGCCCGGCGTGCTCGAGGCGACGCCGTTCGCGCTCGCGCCGCTCGCGCCGCTGCCGCTCGGCACGCCCGAGGGCCCGTACGCCATCTGCGCGCAGGTGCGCGACGCGGCTGGCAACGACTCCGAGATCGTCGCGGCAGTCGTCGTCGTCGATCGAACGGCGCCCACCCCGATCGCGCGGCTCGAGCTCGAGGCGCTCGTGCCGCTGGTCGGGACGGTCGGGCTCGACGGCCTGCTGGTGGAGAAGGGCGGCGCGGCGCTCGAGGCCGGCTTCACGAACGAGCCGATCGCCGCCGCGTGGATCGGCGCGCGGGACGAGGCGCCGCTCACCGTGCAGCAGTTGGCCGCGGACGAGGGGGCGCCGCTCACCTTTGCAGGCGCTCCGGCCCAGCCGCTCGTCGCGGGCGTGCCGCTGCGCGCGCTCGTCGTGCTGCCGCCGGGCGACGGCCTCAAGGTCGTCGCCGCGCGCGTCGTCGACGCGGCGGGGAACGAACTCCTGCTGCCGGTCGCAGGCGCGGCGCACATCACGCTCGATCGCTCGCCGCCGGATGCGCCCTGGATCCAGCCCGACGCGGCGCTGGTCGATCTGCCGCCGCGCAGCGCGACCCTCGCGACCCGCACGCTCCGCTTCACCGGCCTCGACGATCAGGCTGGCGAGCACCTCGAGCTCTACGCCGCGCGCGCCGCCGATCGGCTCGACGCCGCGGCCCCGCTCGTCGACGCCCGCTTCGTCTGGGGCGACGTGACCCGGCTCGTGGAGGCGCCGTGCGGCGCGGCCTACGGCTGCCTCGACGTCGTCGTGCCGCAGGATCGAGTCACCCGGTTCTTCCTGCGCAGCGTCGATCCGGCCGGCAACGTCTCGCCCGAGTCGCCGACCGAGCTCGAGGAGGACAGCTCTGCGCCTACCCCGCCGGGCGCGCTCGAGCTCGTGCCGGGCGAGGGCACGGTGCTCGCCCGGTGGCAGCCGCCCCCCCGGGACGTCGCCGGCTACGAGCTCTGGTTCGGCGCGCAGGTGCCCGGCCAGACCTCCGCGCTGCGGCTCGCCGGCGTGGTCGCGGCCGAGGGGCCTTCGCCCGTGACGAGCTTCGCCCCGCAGCAGCAGCTCAACGGCCTGCCGAACGGCAGCGCGTTGACCGTCGCGGTGCGCGCGTTCGATCGCTACGCGCTCGAGCACCCGGAGCTGGACGGCCGTTTCTGTCCCGAGGCCGAGAGCTCTCCGCACTGCTCGGACTTCTCCCCGCTCGCCTCGGCCTGGCCGGGGCACGTGACGCCGGAGCGGCTGGGGGAGCTCGCGGTGCCGGGCGGCCTGCGCGACGTGGTGCTGCACGACGGCTGGGCCTGGGCGATCGGGCCGATCGATCCCCTCGCGCCTGCGGTGCTGTACACGTTCGACCTCTCGCGGCCGCGGCTCCCGGTCGTCACCTCCACGCTGCCGCTCGGCGGCGCGGCGTACCGCGTCGCGCGGAGCGGCGGGCTGCTCTGCGCCGCGCTCGGTCCGGCCGGCGTCGCGCTGCTCTCGATCGGGGATCCGGCGGCGCCGACGCTCCTGTCGACGGTGACGGGAGGAACGCTCGCGCGGGACTGCGATCTCGCGCGCGAGCGACTGGCGATCGCGTGGCAGGGCGAGGAGAGCCTCGCCTCGTGCGATCCGCTCCGTGGCGGCGGCGCGACGCTGCACGACGTGACGAACCCGGCGGCGCCGACGCTGGTCGATCGCTTCGACTACGCCGACGACGCGCTGCTCGGCGCCGTGACGAGCGTTCGTCTCCACGGCGACTCGCTCTACGCCGGCGCCCGGATTGCGAACGGCGCCGGCTGCGCGTACGCCGACGGCGATCTCGTGCGGATCCCGCTCGGCGGCGGCCCGCCGACCTACGGGGACAACGGCGAAGGTGGCGAGGTCGACGCCATCGCGACCGACGGACGCCAGGTCGCCGCCCTCCGGAGCGGACGGCTCGCGCTCCACCCGCTCGGAGAGCTGCCGTTCCGCGGCTTCGAGCCGTCGATCGTGCGCACGGCGGCGGCGGCGCCTCGGACGGCGACGTTCCTGAACGTCTCCGACGCGGCGTTCTCGGGCAGCCACCTCTACGTGATCGATCCGAACGCCGTGCCCGCCGACCGCGTCTTCGGCGGCGCGCTCGTCGTCGTCGACGCGACGGACGCCTCGACGGTCGGACGGCTCGACGTGCCGGGCGCGCGGGGGCTCGACGTGGAGGGACCCGGGATCGTGATCGCGTCGGTGTTCGGACTGACGGTGGCGAGGGCGGTCTCGCCGGGCGAGGCGCGGATCGCGGAGCGGGTCGGCACCTCGGACACGACGGTCGGCGGCTTCGGCCCGCTCCTCGTGAGCACGGGCGGCTCCGGCACGCCGATCTTCTCGCTCGACGGCGGCGGACTCGCGCGGCTGACCGGGCTGGACGGTCGCGCCGGGGAGGACCAGGTGACCGGCTGCGCGCCGTTCTCCGCGGCGATGACGCACGACCAGGTCGTGCTCGGCTGCCACGGCGGCGGGCTGCAGCTCTGGCGTCACGAGGCGGGACGGCTCACGCTGCAGGGCTCGCTGCCGGGCCTCGCGAGCGTGCCCGACCGGATGATCGTCGACGGCGACCGCGCCTTCGTCCTCGAGCACGACGGCGTCGTCGGCACGAGGCTGGGGATCTACCGGCTGCCGCGGGACGGCGCGCCGACGCCGCTCGGCACGCTGTCGCTCTCGCCGCTCGCGGTGCCCGAGCCCGACCTCGCGCTCGCCGGCGACCGGCTCTGGGTGGCGCTCCACGGGGAAGGCCTGCGCCTCGTCGACGTCTCGGACCCGGGCGCGCCCGCGCTCCTGCCTGTCGTCGGAGGGCCGGCGACGGCCGGCGGCGTCGCGGTGCAGGGCCGCGTGCTCTGGACGAACGTCAATCTGCCGGGGAGCAACGTGATCGCGTGGGACGCGACCGACCCGGCGGCGCTCGTCGAGCTCGGTCGCTCGAGCCCGTCCGTCGGGCCGGGCGAGCGCACCGGGCCGATCCGCGTCGCGCTCGGGGTCGGCGTCGCGGTGGTCTTCGACGCCGACGCCGTGCTGCTCGACCTGACCGACCCGCTCCTGCCGACGCTCGTGGGCGGGCCGATCGAGCAGCTCCGCGGTCAGGGCGTCGAGGTCGTGCTCTCGGACACGTCCTTCACGCTCGCGAGCTCGGAGGGGCTGAGCCGGATCGAGCTCGACTGATCAGCGCGCCTGCACGAACGACAGCGTGAAGAGCGGGGCCGGCGCGTCGCTCGAGCCGGGGCGGGGCGTCGCGAAGGTCAGGCCGGGCACGAGGCTCGCGTCCCCTGCGCCGCCGCTCGCAGGCGCGCGACGGCGCGTCGGCGTGTCGAGCAGGGGGCCGGAGAGCAGCGCGCCGCCGAGCAGGCCGAGCGCGCTGCCGCCGACCGCCGCGCCCGCGATCGTCCGGCCGTCGCTCGTCGCGAGCGCGCCGCCGAGCGCGAAGACCGCCGCGCCGGCGACGCCGCTGACGCTCGCGATGCCGATGCGCCGCTCGTCGACGTCGGAGGCGAGCAGCGCGGCGGCCGTCACGAGGCCCACGTCGCTGGCGAGCAGCAGCGCAGGGAGCGGGTTGTCCGACTCGATGCGGAGCACGTAGCCGCCGAGGCCCGTGTACCAGGTCGCCCAGCTCGCGCCGGAGAGCAGCGCTGCGGAGTCGAGCAGCGACGGCTCCACCGGGCGCGCGAGCAGGACGCCGGCCGTGCCGCCCGCGCCGAGGCCGAGCAGGAGCATGCCGGGGACGCGCTCGTCCGCGAGGTCGCCGCGGAGGTTGAGCGAGGCCCCGATCCCGCCGAACTGCCAGAGCCCGTAGAGCGAGCAGAGGGTGACGAAGCCGGCCTGCTCCGGCGTGAAGACGAGGCGCTCACGCTGCCAGAGCGAGATCCCGCCGAACGCGAGCCCGCCCGCGAGCGTCGCGGCCGAGACCGTCACGCCGTCGTTCTCACCTGCGAGCAGCGGGAGGGCCGCGCCCGTGAAGTAGCCGAAGGTCGGCAACGAGAGCAGCAGCAGGTTCTCTTCGCCCGTGAGCTCGTAGAGCGGCGTTCCGCGCGCGGCGCCGGCGTAGGCGAGCGAGGCGCCGAGCGCGAGTCCGCCCGCGGTCTCGTCGTCCGCCGAGAAGAGCTCGGGCGCGAGCGCGCCGAGCACCATGCCGTGGTACGTCGCGACCAATACGCTGGCGGCGTCGTCGGTCGAGCCCTCCATCCGCGGGACGGCGAGCGCCGCGACCCCGAGTCCGACCGCGGTCCCGCCGGCGGCGAGGCCGTACCAGCCGGCGTCGTCGTTGACGTCGAGCAGCTCTGCCAGCCCGAGGCCGCCCACGAGGCCCGCGACGCCGCCGCTGTCGATGACGCCGATCTCCGCCGCCTCGAGCGTCAGGTCCTCCAGCAGGTAGACGCCCGCGCCGACGCCGACGAGCTCGCCGGCGAGCGCGATGACGCTCCCGATCCGTCCGTCCGCGCCGTTCGACGTGGCGGCGCCCGCGAGCAGGCTGCCCTCGAGCGTGCCGAACGCGCCGGCGGATGCGAAGAGGAGGCCGTGCGCGGGCGTGACCGCGCGATCCTCGGTGAGCAGGTAGCCGCCGCCGGCGCCGAGCACGAGGCCGCCGACGATGCCGACCGGGATGGCGACCTCGCTCTCGCCGAGCGAGCCGACGAGGCCGAGGCCGATCGCGCCGAACAGGCCCGCCGCGGGGACCAGGATCAGGCGCCCGCTGCCCTCGACCACGGAGACGCGGCCGGTCGCGGCGAGCAGCGCGGGGAAGCGCTCGGCGAGCACCGTCTCGGCGGCGCGGCGGACGAGCAGCGGCGCCTCCTCGTCGATGTAGACCGCGCGGACACGGTTGCCGGCGGAGGCGCCGCCGTGGAGGCCGAGCGCCTGGAGGGCCGCGACCGAGAGCGCGGGATCGTCCGCGCCCCGCAGCGCTGCGCTGGCGAGGGCGGACTCGGAGGCGGGCGTGACCTGGTGGCCCAGGGCGATCGCGGCGGCGGCGCGGACGGCGGCGGCGGGATCGCGCAGCGCGTGGGCGAGGGGGG
>CAYHCR010000026.1:0-12989 GCA_964354895.1 uncultured Myxococcales bacterium
GATGAGCTCGGAGATCTCGAGCATCGACTTGTGGACCGGCAGCTTCTTGAGCTGGGCGTAGAACATCAAGCCGAACCCGAAGCCCAGGACGCAGACGCCGAGGCCGCCGTAGAGCAGGACCTTGCCGTTCACGCCGAGGAACATCACCTTGCTCAGATCCGGGAGGACGAGCGCGGCTTCGCTCGCCTTCGCGGGGAGCGCGGCAAAGAGCGCGAAGAGCGACGCCGCTCCCGCAAGAAAGCGCCCGAGAGCGGGACGCTGGATCGAGATGCCCATGAACTCCTCCGAGAGGGCGGCGGCCACGCGGGAAATCCCGCATCCGGACGCGACATGCGCCCGGTGACCGTCGCGGTCATCCGAGGGGTTGGCCGTCGACGGAGACCCTGCAGGGCCACGACGTCGACGCTTCAGCACAACCTCGTCCCCACCGTCTGGCGACTGCGGGGCGCGGCCTTGTAGCACTTTGTGCGCACGCCTGCCAAGAAACGGGGAGACTTGGCGTGTTCGCAAGCAATTCCGTGATCTTGCACCGGCGCGGGCCTTGTGGCTCGATCGTCGCGTGAACCTCCCTCGTCCGCTCGTCGTCGCGCTCGCGCTGCTGGCCTCCGTCGCCTGCAGCAAGCCCGTGGAGGCCCCGCCGCCGCCGCCGCCACCGCCGCCTCCTCCTCCTGTCCAGGCGGCCCCGACTCCGCCGCCGCCGCCCGCGACGCCGGTCGCGCTCGACCAGAGCGATCGGGCGTTCGTGGGGCTGCTCGAGTGGGGCAACGAGCTCAACGGCTTCCGCGCCTGCGAGGGCGGCGACCGGCTCGCGCTCGATGGCGAGGCGCCTGCGCTGCACGACGTCGCGGCGAGCTACGTCAAGCTTCGCCTGCCGCCCTACGAGCCGGTCTACGTCGAGCTGACCGGGCGGCGCCGGCAGCTCCCCGGCGGCGCGATCCAGTTCACGATCGCGTCGCTCGAGACGATGCGCGTGCGCGGCCCGAACGACTGCCCGACGCTCCCGCCGAACCCGAAGCGGCCGCCGAGCCCGACGAAGCGGGGCATGCAGACCGATCGCTGAGCCCTACATCAGGAAGCCGCCGCTCGGCGTCGCGTCTCCGACCTGCAGCAGCACCTGCGCGACGGTCTCGGAGACGACGTCGAGCCGCGCGACGACGTCGGTCTGCTCCAGGAATTCCTGCCGCTGGCGGTGATCCACGAGGACCGCCGCGCCGACGACGTCCGCGAGCCTTCCGGGGTCCTTCTCCCGCACGGCGGCCTCGGCGAGCGGCACGCCGGCGTTGTCGGGAAGCTTTGCGGCGAGGTCGACCACCATCTGCCGCAGCGTCCGGCAGGCCGCGTCGATCCGAAAGGCGCTCCCCTCCGCGAGGACGTCGTCGATCGGGACGGCGCGCACGAGCCGGTAGGGCTCCTCCGGCGAGAGCTCCCCGACGACCCTCGCGCGGACGACGCCGTGCAGCAGCACGTTGAAGCGCCCGTCCGGCAGCCGCTCGTCGGCCTGCACATAGCCGACGCCGATGATCGGAACGAAGGGCGGGCGACCGTGGTAGTCGGCCTCCCACCCCGGCTCGAGCAGCGCCACGCCGAGCACGCGATCGCCCGACAGACAGCTCTGCATCATCTGCCGATACCGGGGCTCGAAGATGTGCAGCGGCAGGTGTCCGCCCGGGATCAGGACGCTGGAGGGCAGGGGAAAGATCCGCAGTCGGTCGAGGGCAGCCTCGACGACACGGCGCTCTTCGGAGGGCGGGACCGGATCGGACACGTGGCGACCTTCCTACTCCGCTGCCTCCACGGCGTCGAGCGCGCCGCGTGCCGGAGCGGCGCCTGTCGGAGCGACGCCTTCCAAAAGCAGCGAGGCCGGCGGCTCCCGTGGGAACCAGCCGGCCTCTCTCGGCGGAGCGTGCATCCGCCGTACAGCGATCGCGTCAGCGGCCGCGGATCAGCCGTCGACCTTCGCCTTCGGGATGCCCGTGCCGCCCTGGATCACCGCGAAGTTGATGTTCCCGTAGCCGGCCTGCGCGGCGGAGAACATGACGCGCTTGATCACCTTGAAGGGCACGGCTTTGTCGGCCTGGATGTGCACCTCGCCGGAGAACTCGCCCTCGGCGCCGAGCTGGCGGAGGTAGTCGAAGCGCTTCTTCTGGTCGCGCAGCTGCTCCTCGAGCGCCGGGATGTTCCAGTAGTCGTCGCGCGAGAGCTCGGCGACCTCTGCGATCCGGGCGCCCTCCAGCGAGATGTCGTCCGCGGAGACCTGGATCACCGGCGCGCGCATCATCTGCGACGAGTTCACGGCCTCCGGCAGCTTGATCTTGTCCGTGAGGAACAGGATGTCGCCGTCCGCCGAGAACTGCTGGATCAGGAAGATCACGAGGAGCACGAAGACGTCGATCATCGAGGTGAGGTTCAGCTCGACGTTCGCGGTCTTCTTGCCCTTCATGAACTTGCCGCCGAAGACCTTCGAGCGGGAGAGGCGCTTGCCCGGACGCTTGCCCGGCTTCTTGATGACGTTCTCGAGATGACGGCTCACGACAGCCTCCTCAGCAACAGCGGGCCACTAACCGACCGCGGCCTGGACGGTGACATCCGGGAGGCCGGCCCCGATGCAGGCGTCGACCGTCCGCACCAGGAACTGGTACTCGACCCCGTCCTCCACGCCGATGGTGATCGCGCGGTGATCGGGGAAGTCCTTCGTGACCGTCTTGAGGTTCTCGACGAGCTTGGTCGTGTCGTAGGCCCCATCGGCGGCCTTGGGCAACTCGACCGCCGGCCCGCCGGCCGAGAGCAGATACCCGCGCTCGGTGACCGTCAGGTTGAGCTGCAGCGTGGGCGTCGGCGGCTGGTTGGACGCCTCCGACGGACCGCCCTGCTGCGCGACCTGCAGCTTGCCGATCTCCGTCCAGACGGCCGTCATCATCAGGAAGGTGATCATCATCGCGAGCATGTCGATGAACGGCACCAGCGGGACCATGACGTCCACGCTCTTTTTGCCGCCACCGCCGCCTGCGTCGATGCTAACGCCTGCCATTGCCCGCCTCCTGCTTGCAACGCTGCCCGCGGCGCCCTACGAGCCGCCGCGCCCGAACACACCCCACCGACGACTACTCGTCGGCGTGCGCGTTCTCGAGGCCTTCGGGGATCTTCATCTTGTCCTTGTTCGCCACGACCAGGTTCAGCAGCCCGACCGCCGACTCGTTGATGTCGTCGAGCATGTGCTGCGTGCGGCCCTGGAGGAGCGAGTAGGAGAGCAGCGCCATGATCGCGACCACGAGCCCGAAGCCCGTGCAGTTCATGACGTGCGAGATGCCGGTGGAGAGCATCTGCGCCTTGTCGGCCGGGTTCGCCGCGCCGACGCCGCCGAACACCTCGATGAGGCCGTAGATCGTCCCGAGGAGGCCGAAGAGCATGGCCGCGTTCGAGAGCATGGCGAGGTAGGAGGTGCGCTTCTCGAGCTTGGGGGCCTCGCGGAGCATCGCCTCGTCCATCGCCGCCTGGACCTCGTCCGGGCCCTTGGGCACGTTGATGAGGCCGGCCTTGACGACCGACGTCAGGGGCGTGCGCTTCTGGCCGGCGACGTACGAGATCGCCTTGTCCAGATCGCCTGCATAGATGTGCTTCTTGAGGCCGCGGATGAAGGCCTCCTTGTCGATCGACGCCTTCGAGAACAGCACGAGGAAGCGATCGATGGCGATGGCGATCACGAGCACGCCGCAGGCGGCGATCGGATACATGCCGAAGCCGCCGTCCTTCCAGCGGGCCACCATGCTGCTGAAGAAGTTTCCGTCCCCGCCGGCGGCCTCAACCGCCAGGAGAGGGAGCAGGCTCAAAAGGCTTCCCATGTCCTCGACCTCCACGATGCTCGCGTCACGGCGAAGGGCGTGCACGCCACGCCAGTCGCTTCACTCTGGTTTCGGACCGGTCCGGCTCCCCGACGTGCACCACGCGCGTCGTGAGACCGACAACAGCTCCGCCCGGCTCGAAATGGGTGGCGAGGCTAAACTCGCGGTTCCGGCCATGTCAAGAAGCTGGGACAGCCGACTCGCCTGTGGGTTCCGCGACGGGTCGGATCGGGGTGTCGCACGTCGGCGCGTCGCCGCGAACTGGCAGCGCGCCCGACGCCCTGTATTCTCCCCGGGGATCCGCCTCGACACCCTTGGGAGATCGCATGGCGCGAAAGAAGATCGGTGAGCTGCTGCTCGAGCGCCAGGTCATCACCCTCGACCAGCTCAACGGGGCGCTCGCCCACCAGCGGCAGTACGGCCAGCGGCTCGGCGCCGCGCTCGTCGCGAAGGGCTTCCTGAGCGAGGAGCAGCTCGTCAAGGTGCTCGGCGAGGCGCTGCAGCTCGGCGTCGTCGAGATCGAAAAGATCACGCCCGACTGGAGCGCCGTCCACCTGCTGCGGCCGCGCTTCTGCGAGGCCCACGATCTCTTTCCGATCGGCCTCGACGAGCAGAAGGGGCGCAAGGTGCTCACGGTCGCGATGAGCGATCCCCTGAACATGCCCGCGATCGAAGAGATCGAGTTCACGACGGGCTGCAAGGTCGTGCCGGTCCTCGCCACGCACACCGGGATCCGGGCGGCGATCCAGCGCTTCCACCACAAGAACGCCCCTCGTCCGGCGACGGGCGACGGGATGGAGATCGTGCGGCCCGGCGGCGACAGCGAGGTGATCGACACCTCGACGGCCGAGCCGGTGGACGACGCCGATGTCTATCCGGCAGAGGAGATCACCGAGCGGACGGCGCTCGCGGACCTGATCGCGAAGCGGGACGAGCAGCGGCGGCAGAAGGCGGCGCAGAAGGCGGCGCAGGTCGCGCCCAAGACGCAGCTCGACGACGACCTCGGGTTCCTCATGGGCGTCGAGGTCGTGGAGACGCCCATCGACAAGGTGGAGCGGCTCGAGCAGAAGTTCTGGGCGCTCATGCGCATCCTCGCGAAGAAGGGCGTGCTGACGCGCGACGAGTTCCTCGCGCAGCTGGACGACTGACCGGTGGCGCGCGCCCCGGCGAGGAGCCCTTCGCCCGACGCGCTCGCCGCGTGGCCGCGCCTCGCCGTCGCGGTGGCGACGCCGGCGGAGGCGTGCGGCGCGCGGGACGGCGCCCCGTGCGCGTGCAGTGCTGCGCTGGAGGCGCGCCTCGCGCAGGAGGCCGCGGCGCTGCGCACGAGCGGGATCGACGGCGCGATCTTCTCGGGCCTCGAGGCGCTGCTGGCCGCGGACGCCTCGCCCCCCTCCGGCACCTGCGCAGCTTGCCACGCAGCGCTGCACGCGCGGCGCGCGGCGCGGTGGGGCGACGCGCTCGCCCCGGCGGTCGGATCGGACGAGCCGCTCGGCGACGCGCCGGAGCTCCCGCTCGCGCGGCTCGTCGCCGGACGGCGGCTCGTGCGCGACGTCTTCGCGGCGCTGCACGGTGAGCTGCGCGAGCGGATGGCGCCCGCGGCGAGGCCCTTCGCGCTCCTGGAGGCGACCGCGCTCACCCCGCTGCTGCCGGCGGCGCTCGAGGCCTGCGATGGCGCCTCGCTCCGCGTCGGGCCGTCCGCTGCACGCCTGCTCTACGCGCTCGCCCGCTCGTGCCTCGGCCTGCGCCCGCTGCTGGCGCGGCTCGAAGGCGACGCCCTCCCGGCGGAGCTCGCGCTGGCCGCGCTGCTGGGCGCCTCGCCCCTCGGCGGCGACGAGGCGCTCGCCGCGCCGATCCGCGCGCTGCTCGCGGAGTCGGTGGAGCCCGCGAGGCCGCTCGCGGACGCGGCGATCCTGTACGACCCGACCGCGGCGCTGCTGACCTCGGGGCGCCACGGGGCTGCGGCGCAGGCCGCGCTCGAGGCGTTCGCGCAGCAGGGCTGGCTCGTGACGGCCGTGACGGAGCTGCGTCGCGCGCCCGTCGACGCGCTGGTCGTGGTGGCGGAGTCGAGCGCGCTGCCGCTGCGGCTCGTGCGCCACGTGCTCGATCACGTGGAGCGAGGCGGCGGGGCGATCGTGCGCGGGCCGCTCGTGGCGGTGGACGAGGACGGCCTGCCGCTCGACGAGCCGGGGCCGGCGCGGCCGGAGGGCGGCGAGGGCGAGGTCGCCTGGGGGCGAGGCCGGCTCTTCTTCGTGCCGGAGGACGACTCCGACGGCGTGCCTGCGCTGCTGCGCGCCGGGCGGGCGCTGCTGCCGGAAGGGCTGCGCTGCGCGCGCACGAGCGGGCTGGGCCGCGTCGCGTTCGCGGCCGAGCGCGCGGGCCGTCGGGCACTTCTGCGCCTCGCGGATCGGGAGCCGTTCCCCGGCCGCAGCCCCGAGGGGCTCGTGCTGCACCTCGGCGGGCCGCTCGCGCGCGCGACCGCCGCGGCGTTCCTGTCGCCGGGACGCGCGCCGGAGCTGCTGCGCGTGAACCGGGCCGCGCGGGGCACCACGCTCGTGCTGCCGCCGCTGCCGCTCTTCTCGCTGCTGCGGCTGTCGCTCTAGCGCGCCCTCCCGGTCGCGCCGGCCTCCGCGCTCCGCTGGATCGCGGCCGTCAACGCGAAGGCGCCTCCGGCAGGCGGACCCGGAACGTCGTGCCGCGCCCGATCGCGCTCTCCACTGCGATGGCGCCGCCGAGCTTCTCGACGATGCCGACCGCGATCGAGAGGCCGAGGCCCGTGCCGCGCCCGTCGGCCTTCGTCGAGAAGAACGGCTCGAAGATCTTCTCGAGGTGACGTGGCTCGATCCCCGCGCCGTCGTCGCGCACCTCGATCTCCACGAAGCCGCCTTCGGTCCGCGTGAGGAGCTCCACGGTGCCGCCCGGCGCGAGCGCGTGGCAGGCGTTCGTGACGAGGTTCACGAAGACCTGCTCGAGGTTCTGTCGCATCACGAGCACCTGCGGCGTGGCCGAGAAGCGCGTGACGAGCCGCCCCTGCGCCTGCTTGAGCTCGTGCTCGCAGAAGGAGGCGGCGCGCAGCAGGACCGGCTCGATCTGTACCGCCTCGAGCTTGTCCGCCGTGGGGCGCGCGTACGAGACGAGATCGCGCGTGAAGCGGTGGATGCGCTGGCCCGCCTCGACGATCTTGGTCGCGCGATCGAGCTCGGGGCCCGCGGCCGGATCGAGCTGCCAGCGGGAGCGCAACCCTTCCCCCGCGACGAGGATCGCGGTGAGCGGGTTGTTGATCTCGTGGACGATCCCCGCGGCGAGCTGGCCGAGCCCCGCGAGCCGGCTGGCGTGAACGACCTTCTGCTCGAGCGCGGCGATCTTGGACTGATCCTGGCCGATCGCGATCACGCCCTCGATCTCGCCGCCCGGCGCGAGCACCGACGCCGTCGACAGGACGATCGACTTCTCCTGGCCGTCCGCCGTGAGGAGCTTCGTCTCGAGGTTGTTGACCGCCTGGCCCTTGAGCGAGAGCGCGACGACCCGCACGAACTTCAGCCGCTCCGACTCCGGCAGGTGATCGAGCACGTCCGTGCCGAGCACCTGCTCGCGCGTGTGGCCGGAGAGCGTCGCGAGCGCGCGGTTGAAGACGATGATCCGGCGGTCGCGGTTGACCACGAGGATCAGCGCGTTGGCCTGCTCGAGCAGATCCTCGAGGTACTGCTTCACGAACGTCAGCTCCTCGATCAGCTTTGCGTTCCGCAGGCCGATCGAGGCGGTGTTCGCGAGCGTGATGAGGCGGCGCTCGTCGGCCTCGGGATCGACGGGCGGCGAGGTGTCGTCGAGGTCGAGCTGGCCGAGCAGCTGGCCGCTCGAGGCGAGCGGCACCGCGCGGCCGTGGGTCGCGCCCTCGAAGATCGGCGCGTCCTCCTCGACGACGCGCACGCGGCCCTCGGGGAGCTGCTCCGTGGCGAGCCCGAGCTTGCGCGCGGCGGCGCGGCGGACCTTGAGGACGTCGACGACGCCGGGGAGCAGGCGGCCGTCGGCCCAGAGCGAGGTCAGGGCGTTCGTCTTGGGATCGACGACCCGGATGCCGAACGGCCGCCCGGGGAAGAGCGCGCGCGCGGCCTCGACGAGCGCGGCGACGACCGGCTCCTCGCTGGTCGCGGCGCCGACCTTGCGGCCGAGCTCGAGCAGCACGCGCCCCTCGACGGCCTCGGTGCGCTCGACGACCGCGCCGATGACGAGCCCGCCGCTGCGACGGATCGTGACGTCGAGCGCGCGCCCGGCGCACGCGGTGCGCCAGGTGCGGACCGCGCCTTCGTTGGGCACGCGCGCCGAATCGGTCGGCCCCGGCAGCAGCTCGCCGAGGTGCACGCCCACGCGCGCCGCCGGGCAGAGCGCCAGGAACGCATCGTTCACGGCGAGCACCAGCATCCCGTCGTTCAAGCGCACGAGCGCCGCCGGCGCGGCCAGGAAGACCGCGTCGTTCGTCTCCGTGGACTCCGCCCCCCTCGGATCTCCCGGTCCCCCCGGTGACCCGTGGTCCTTCACCGTTCCTCCTCTCCTCCGCTGGCGCGCTCGAGATCGACGATGCGCGCGCTGCCGACGTAGGCCTTCGTCTCGTAGCGGGTGATCTTGCCGATCTTGCGCACGATCTCGGCCATGCGCTCCGCCTCGCGGTAGATGATGTCGACCGCGCGGAAGAGCGGGTCCTCCGGCTTGAGCTTGCGCTTGAGGAGCTCCGAGTAGCCCATGACGCTGGTCAGGGGCTGGTTGAGCTCGTGCGCGGCCGTGCCTGCGAGCTCGGCGACGAGCGCCGCGCGCTCGGACTGCTGCAGCCGCTCCTGCGCGAGGACGAGATCCTCCTCGGTGCGGATGCGCTCCCGCAGGTCGGAGAAGATCCCGACCGAGCCGAGCTCTTTGTCTCCGTCTCGCATGATCGCGGCGGTCATCTGCACCGGGATGCGCTGGCCCGTGCGCGACTTCACCTCGCGGCGGTGCGCGGTGAGCCGGCCCGGCCCGCCGTGCGCCGCGGAGCGCAGCAGCGTCATCACGTCGCGCGCGCCGCCGCCCGGATAGAGCCCGCTGACGTGGAGCGAGGCGATCGCCTCGGCCGCCGAGTACCCGAGCAGCTCCTCGGCGCCCTTGTTGAAGAGGACGATCTTGCCCCGAAGGTCGGCGGCGACGATGCCGTCGACGGAGCTCTCGATGAGCTTCTCCAGGAATTCATTGCTGCGCTGCAGCTCGCTCAGCACGCGCCGCTTCTCGGTCACGTCGCGGAACGTGAGCACGAGCAGCCCCGCCTCTTCGAGCCGCGCTGCGCCGATCGAGAGCTCGACGACGCCGCCGTCACGCCGCTGCATCGACAGATCGGTCGAGCGCAGGACCTCACCGGCCTTCACGCGCGCGACGATCGTCCGGAACACGGTGAGGTCGACGGCCTGCACGAACTCCTTGAGCCGGTGGCCGCGCAGCTCCTCGGGCTTCACGCCGAGGATCGCGCACGCGGCGGGGTTCACCAGCTGCAGCGTGCCGTCGGCGTTGGCGATGAGCGCGATGCCGTCGGAGACGTGCTCGAAGACGTCCTGGAAGCGCGCGAGCTCGGCGACGCGCCGCTCGGCCTCTTCGCTGCGCCCGCGGATCTCGTCGAAGGAGCGCGCATTTCGCAGCGCGACCGCCGTGGCGTTGGCGACCGTCGCCGCGAAGCCGATCTCGCGCGCCGAAAAACCTGCCCGCACGCCTGCACGAAGGAAGAGGACGCCGAGCACGCGCTCCTCGAGCACGAGCGGCAGCACCGCGAGCGCGCCGAGGCCCGCGTCGCGGATCGCCGCCTTGACCGGATCGAGCAGCGGGTGGTGCTCGGCGTCCTGCACGACGACGGGCCGCCTCGTGCGCATCGCCTCGAGGATCTCGGGGTACTTGAGCAGCTCGATCTTCTTGCGCGAGCCGGCCGCGGCCGCGTCGTCGCTCGCGGCGACCACGGTGCCGCGCTCGCCCTTGTCGTCGATCAGCACGATCGAGCAGCGCCGCAGCCCGAGCTCGGCGGCGAGCCGCTCGGTCACCTCGGAGAGCAGGCTCGTGCTGTCGAGATCTCCGGCGAGCGAGCGCGTGAGCTCCACGAGCGTCAGCAGATCCCGCTCGCGCCGCTCGACCTCCCGGCGGGCCTCCCAGGCGCGACGCTGCACGGCGAGGCGCAGCGGGAGATCGCGGCCGAGGAACGCCTCGCGCACGAAGTCGTCCGCCCCGGCGGCGATCGCCTTTCGCAGCAGCTCCTCGTCCTCCGGCGCGAGCACGAGCAGCGGCACGTCGTCCTCGCCGAGCCGCGCGAGCGCGCGCAGCAGCTCCTCCCCCACCTCGCCGTCGCCGAGATCCACGATCCGCAGCGCGACCTGCGCGGTCTGGGCGAGCTGTTCGATCGGCAGGACGCGCGCCAGGAAACCGGCGGCCTCGGCGAGCGCAGCGACCCGCAGCGCCACGGCCTCGCGAGCGCCGCCGAAGACCAGGATCGGTCTCAGCGCGCCCGGGCCCGACGGGCTGCGGAGGTTCTCGACGCTCACGACGCGGCAGCCTACTCCCGCGTCGCGCGCACCGCGAAGGCGACGACCGCCGCCTCCCGCACCTCGCGCGGGGCGACCCCGTGCCGGGCGGCCGCCTGCACGCAGTCCTCCCACTCGGGCGCCGCGTTGGTCTGCACGCCGCGAAAGTGCCCGAGCTTCACCGGGATCGGCCCGAACGCCGTCTGCACGGTGACGAACGTGCGCACGAGCGCCTCGCGCCCGACCTCGTACCAGCGCACGCCGAGGGTCGGGGTCTGTGTGACGAGCACCCGCACCAGCGCGTCGCGCGTCGCGGCCGGGGCGAGCGCGGAGAGCACATGACCGGGCCGCCCCTTCTTCATCACGACGGGGGTGAGCCACGCGTCGAGCGCGCCCTCGTGCAGCAGGGCCGAGAGCGCGTGCGCGAGCTGCTGCGGGGGCGCGTCGTCGAGGTTGCTCTCGAGCACGAGCAGCGCGTCCGGCGGCGTCGCCTCGCGCGCGAGCGTGGCGCGCAGCACGTTGGCGGCGTCCGGCCAGTCCTTGTGGCCGATCCCGTAGCCGATGCGCTCGGGGACGAACGGCGGCGGCGGACCGACCTCCGTGGCGGCGGCGAGGATCGCGGCGCCCGTCGGCGTGGTGCGCTCGCCCTGGCCCTCGACGCGCACGGGCCGGCCGAGCAGCACCTGCAGCGTCGCAGGCGCGGGGATCGGGATCGGGCCATGGCGGCTCTGCGTGAGCCCGCTGCCGAGCGGCGGCGGCGCCGCGAAGACGCGCGTCGCGCCGAGCTCCCCGAGCGCGAGCGCGACGCCCACGATGTCCACGATCGAGTCGATCGCGCCGACCTCGTGAAAGTGGACCCGCTCGGGCGTCGTGCCGTGCACCCGCGCCTCGGCGTCGGCGAGCGCGCCGAAGATCGCGAGCGCCGTGTCGCGCGCGGGGCCGGGCAGTCCTGCGCCCTGCAGGAGCCCGCGGATCTGGCCCCACGTGCGCTCGATCGGATCGGGCTCGGTCAGCACGACCTCGACGCGCGTGCCGAAGATGCCACACTTGCTCCCGCGCTCCCGGCGCAGCGTCCAGCCCGGCAGGCCCAGCCGATCGAGCCCCTCCGTGACGGCGTCGAACGGCGCGCCGAGCTCCAGCAGCGCCGCGAGCGTCATGTCGCCGCTGATCCCGCCGACGGGCTCGAGCCAGAGGATCGTGCCCACGTCAGCGCACCCGGTTGATGGTGGCTGCAAACATGCCCGCGCCGAAGCCATTGTCCACGTTGACCACGGCGACGTTCGGCGCGCACGAGGTGAGCATGCCGAAGAGCGCGGTGAAGCCGGAGAGGGCGGCGCCGTAGCCGACGCTCGTCGGCACCGCGATCACCGGGCACGGCACGAGGCCTGCGATCGCGGTGGGCAACGCGCCCTCCATGCCGGCGACCGCGATGATGCAGGGCGCCGCGGTCAACCGCGCGCGGTGGCGCAGCAGGCGGTGGATCCCCGCGACGCCCACGTCGGTGATCGCGGCGACCGGATGGCCGCAGGTGCGCAGCGTCTCGACGGCCTCTTCGGCGACCGGGCGATCGCTCGTGCCGGCGCAGACGACGAGCACCTCGCCGCGGACCTTCGGCCGCTTCGCCCTGGGGGGCCGGTGGCAGAAGAGGCGCGCGCGCGGGTGGTAGACGCCGTCGGGCACCGCGGCCTGCACGAGCGGAACTTTTGCGAGCTCCAGCCGCGTGATCAGCAGCGGCGTGCCCTTGTCGTGCAGCTCTGCTGCGATGCCGGCGCACTCTTCGGCGGTCTTGCCCGCGCCGTAGACCACCTCCGGCAGACCTTGCCGGAGCGCGCGGTGGTGATCCACCTGGGCGTAGCCCAGATCCGCGAAGGGCAGGTCGCGCAGCAGGGCGAGCGCCGCCTCGGGCGACTGCGCGCCCCTGGCGACGGCGCGCAGCAGGGCCTTGAGGGTCGTCTCGTCCACGGCGCGCACCCTCGCTTGGGGTCCGCGGCGACGTCAAACCTCGGCGGCGTCGAGCGGGGGCAGCCGCAGGGTGAAGCAGGTGCCCTTCCCCGGCTCGGTCTGCACGGTCAGCGTGCCGTGGTGCGCCTCGATGATCTCCCGCGAGATCGCGAGGCCGAGCCCCGTGCCCTGCCCCGGCGGCTTCGTCGTGAAGAAGGGCTCGAAGAGCCGCGCGAGCGCCTCGGGCGCGATGCCGACGCCGTTGTCTTCGACGTCGACCCGCGCCTGCCCGTCCGGCTCGGTCGAGGTCCGCACGACGACTCGGTTCTCAGCCTCCCGGTGCGGCGGCATCGCCTGCGCCGCGTTCACGAGCAGGTTCAGCAGCACCTGCGCGAGCCGGCCTTCGCTGCCCCGGACGAGCGGCGCCTCGCCGAGCTCCAGCACGAGCTGGGTCGAGTGCTTCGTCGAGGCGCGGGCGAGCTTCACGGTGCGCTCGGCGAGCGGCCCGAGATCCACCGGCGCCAGCTCCTTCGCGGGGGCGCGGGCGAATTGCTTCAGATCCGCGACGAGCTGGCCGACGCGCTCGGCGCCCGTGTAGGCCTCTTCGAGCGCCTCGATCACGTCCGCGTGTGCTTTGGCCGCGCGCAGCTCCTCGAGCGCGAAGCCGAGGTTGCTGCGCACGAAGGCGATC